>JAJWCP010000106.1 GCA_021617435.1 Pseudomonadota bacterium | reverse complement strand
ATATTATGCTCTAAAATATATCATATATTTTTTATAAAGCAACCGCCATTTTGCAAAATATCAACTCAAAAAAAATACCGGAAGTAAATCCGGTATTTTAATTTTAATATTTGGTTTTTATAGTGCCCCCGCTGAGCGGTTTGTCTTCGGTCAGAGGTTTTAAAAGCGGCGTTGCGGCGTTTTGCGCGCCGAGTTTGTTTTCTTTAACTTCCATAACTTGTTTTCCACGGGTAATGGTACCGGACGGGGCAAGTTTGGAGCGGTATGAAACAATCGGTTTGGTTTGCATACCCGCCGATTCGCTTACCTCATTTGCTCCTGCTTCTTCATCTTGGCTTTCAATAATTTCCCGAAGTAAGGGTTTTTGAGGCTCCGGCGCCGGTTCCGGTTTGAGCCCTTCTGCCGGAGTGTCCAGGTTTATTTCTTCAATATTTTTCTCAATATCTTCAACAACTTCTTCTTCATCGGAATTTTGCTCGTTTTCCGCGTCTTTATGGCCGCTTTCTTCCGCGCGCACCAGTTTTTGCGCATAGTCAAACAGCTCTTCCATGTTTGAATTTAGCACGTTTAATTCTATGTTGCTTTTTTCCGAAGTTACTTTCATGGCGCGATACAGTTTATCAAGCTCGTTAATCTCTTCGGCTTTTTCAATCTGTTGGCGCAAATCGTTAGCTTCTTTGTGTAAATCTTCAAGCTTGCGCAAAGATGTTTCAATATGAGCCTTGTTGTCGGTAACATACGGGTCGCGGTCTAAAACAATTAATGAATTAAGCTGCAATAAGCGCAACACATAAGAGTTAAGCGCCTGCTGATAATTAACCGCTTTGGTCTGCGCGTTGTCATAAATATTAATTACGTTGTTATACTCCTCGCCCGAGTGCATTTTCAGGTCGTATGCAAAAGTTTCATCAAGCTGCTTCGGCATTTTTTCAAGCTGCGGCATAAACGATTCTAGCTTGGTATCCATTTCCATAATATCATTATCGGTAAATGTTTTGCGCTGCTTTTCTTTCATCATCTCAAGCTGATTGTTTATATCAACCACCAGCATTTGATGGCTGTTGTATTGATTTTTTATGTCCGAATTACTGCTTAACGGCTTGTATTTTTCAATACGCGGCAAAATTTCCGTATCAATTAAAGTTTTAACTTCCGTCACGCGCTTTTGTGTTGTTGCCATTTTAGCGTTAAGCGCTTTAATACGCTCTTCTTCCTCTTTACGTTTTTGCTTGGCAACTTTTTCCCAGTATGAGTTATATTTGTTAATCAGCGATGAGCCGTCAACCACTAAGCGCGGGTTGTCAAGTTGCCCCGACCACTTAAATCCAATCGGCACAATTTTATCGCGCAGGCGCTCAAAAGTGACCTTAAATGTGGTGTTGGTAGTCCAACTTTTTAAGTTGCCTTGCCCGTTAACATCAATAGTAACCAATCCTGATGCCATCAGCGCGTCTTTAAACGAATAGTTCCCGTTAACAATGTTAATTTCGGCGCCGACTACTTCAAACCGCGATTCTCCTTTTTGTAAACTAGAAAACAGCATGTCAAAAAGCTTATCAGAGCGAGTGCGGGTGCTTAAATCATCTTCAATAAATTCCATATCCCAACCCTTAAACACGGCATTGTCAATATCAACCGATATTTTGGCATTAAGTTGGTTAAAAGCTTCCATAACTGAGGTTGCCGGAGCTTCAAATTCAGCCTTGGCGCGCAAAGCGCCGCTCGTGAAGGCGTATTTGCTGCCGTCAGTATCCGTTATGGCAAAGTTCTTAAAATTAGCCGAACCTTTTATCACCGGAGTTTTGGAAGTGTCAATTTCAAAAGCGCCGCTGATGTTTCCGCTGTCTTTATCAAAGCTGAAATTTTCCGCTTTTATATTGCCGTTATGTAAAATTAATGAGCTTTCAAAATTTTTAACCGATTGTGTATTGTAACTTAAAGCGCCGATTTTGAATTTACCGTTTAAGTCAAAATCTTTCAACCAATTATAGTCAATTTCCGCAGTCTCTAACGCGGGTTTCTTTAAGAAGGCGCTGCCCCCTGAATTTATGTTAGGCGCAATTTTAGAGGCGAAAGCGGTCGGATTATAAAAAAAACGGTCAAATTCAAATTTGTTGGCGGTAATATCTGCCGTTATCACGCTGCGTTCTGCGGCAGAGTTAACCGCAATATCGCCCTTAAAATTATCCGTGCCGACAAAAGCTTCTATGCCGGTTGCTTTCCAGTTATCGGCTGAGCCTTGCACATTGCCCTGAAAAGTAAAAATATTAGCCGGCATGTTTTTAGGATTATAATTAAAGCCAACCTGCTGTACAAAACGTGTAAAGTCAGATGTTTTGAACTTAATTTTACCTTTAAAATTGGGCTTATCCTGATAGTTGAATATTTTTCCGGCATAAACCGAGTTAAAGCGGTCTAAGTTGGTGACGGTTTTGATGTTAATATCGCTAATGTTGCCGGTAAAAATACCTTTAGACTTAATTTTTTTGGCTTGCGTAATCAAGGGCAGTTGCGGGACCGGAACCCCGAAAACTTTTCTGAACTCCGCAAAATTATGCGAATTAAAAGTGTACTTAATATTTTTAAATGTCGGACTGACCCCTAAGCCCGAAAGTTGTCCGCTTAAACTTAAATCAGATGAAGCTGTCTGCCCGATACTCAAATTATTAATTTTAAGCACGCTGTTTTCAGAGTCGGTATTAACTTCAACATTTTCAAATTTAAGGTTGTTATACATCAGCCATCCGAATTTGCCTTCAAAATGCACGTCATAATCATTTAAAAATTTGAATTTGTTGAGCATTAATTTAATTTTTTCATCAATCCGCAGTTGCTTTTCCTCATCTGTCAGCGGCGGCAAATAATTATCTAAGTTAGCCGATTCGCTTTCCGCAATCACAAACAATTTGGTGCGAGTGTCATTAATAATTCCGATAACGCCTTCCGCATTTATTTTATCCAAATTTACCACCAGCGGCGCAACTTTAATTTGTCTTAAATTGCCCGATAAGCCAAAGTCAATCAAGGCGTTGCGATAAGCTGAATCCGAATAAGGTTTAACATCAATATTCAGCCAGTTCAAAAGCTTTAAAAAGTCTTGACTCATGGCTTTAACCTTAAAGTCATATGAAAACGTTTTTTCATTTTCAAAAACGCTACCTCCGGTTCTGAAATCGGTATTGCCGGGCAACAGAGCCGACAAGTTTTTGATTTTAAGCGAGTTATTGATTAAGTCTGCCTGTAAATTAAAGTCTTGCGCAAACTGGTTGTTATAAAGACAACGCACGGCTTTAACATCGGCAATCAAATCAAAATCAAACTTCGGTGCAAATTTGTTTTGTTGATTTTGATATTTTTTAAGTTGTCCTTTAATGACCGCAACAATCGGTTCCAAATCAAGGTCGGTCATTTCAAAACCGAGTTCAATTTTGGGTTTATCATTTCCGTCTTGTGGGGCAAGCGGAATTAAAACATTACCGGCGCCCGCGGTGTTGTCGCCGTATTTTAAGATAAAGCTTGAAAGATTAATTTGCTGTTTGTTGGTGCTGACCTCTATTGAAAAAGCAAGCGGATAATTAAAGTCAGACGGTAAAATATTTTGTCCGCTGAGCTCATTAATAAAATCAGAAGGTTTTTTGGCTTCAACAATAAAGTTACCTTTAATTTCATTGTTGCTTGGCAACATTGAACCGTCAAATCGGGCATAGCTTTCGCTTGAAGGATGGGTTAAAACAAGGTTTAACGATGTGGCAAAACTCTCTGATAATGTGCCGAAGGTTAAGGCAAAACCGGCAGGATTGTTGTTTTTAATAAAATTGCCGTCAATGCGGTACGGACCGTGCAAACTTTGGGCGGTAATATCGGCGTTTAAGTTTTGCAGGGTCATATCAATATTAAGTCCCGGATTAATAATTTGGACTGAAGCGTCTTTAAGGACCACGCTGTTAAATGCAATATCCACATTGTCAAATGAGGCGCTGTCCGTGGCATTAATTTCCGATTCCCAGTTAAATTTACCGTTTTCATCAAATTCAATCAAAATATTGGGGTTGCGGAGCGACATGTTGTCAACCACAAACTTGCCTTGCAACAGGGGCATCAGGCTTAAATCGGTAATCATTTCTTTAACCACGGCAAGCGGGTGAGCGATATCGGTTGCCGAGTTGTATATTTTTATGTCTTTGGCGCTCAAATACGGCGATGGAAATAATGAAAGTGAAACATCGCCCGCAAAAACAATTTTTTTACCGGTAATATTTTCAAATCTGGAGGCAATTTTTTCTTTATGTTGATTCCAGTCAATGGTTGATATATATGCTGAAATTCCGCCGATAATAATGGCGGCAATCACAATCAATCCGATAAACAATTTTTTGAGCACGTTATAAATCTCCTGTAACAAACATAAAAAGTCTTTGCCAAATATAGGAATAATGTATAATATCCATATAATAAATCAACTAATTTTTGATTAAGGAATTAAAAATGTCACAATTATCTTTGCTTTTTAATCAAGCGTTGAATGCGCGCCAAAATGCTTATGCGCCGTATTCGCATTTTGCGGTAGGCGCGGCGGTGCTCAGCGCTAACGGCAAAATTTATGTAGGTTGTAATGTTGAAAATATTTCATACCCATGCGGAACTTG
>JAJWCP010000105.1 GCA_021617435.1 Pseudomonadota bacterium | reverse complement strand
AATCGTTCCAATATTGCAGTGCGGCTTGCTCCGCTCAAATTTCTCTTTTGCCATTGTTGTTATATCCTTAAAAAAGATTAAGATGACTTCTGATATAAAGATTTTGGAGCGGGTGAGGGGAATCGAACCCCCGTAATAAGCTTGGAAGGCTTCTGCTCTACCATTGAGCTACACCCGCAAACTCTAGACATCAGAAAATTAACTGGTGGAGGGGGATGGATTCGAACCATCGTAGACAAAAGTCGACGGATTTACAGTCCGTTGCATTTGACCGCTCTGCCACCCCTCCGTCAAGCAGACGGGAAAAGAACTAGTCTTTTTTACCTTCTGAATTGCAAATAACCTTATTTTTGCGCGATTGTCAACCTTTTTTTCACAATATCTTAATTTATTTTGCATATTTTGTTGCTTTAGAGGAACTTATAACGGAGTTTTGCCTATGAATAATGTTATTTTAACCGAGCAAAGCAATCCCGATACGGTAAATATTGACTTAATGAGCCCGTATGAAATTGCCCGCGCCATTAATAATGAGGATAAAAAAGTGGCTTTGGCGGTTGAAACGCAGCTTGAGCCGATAGGAAAAGCAATAAATGCGGTTGCCGAATCGTTTTTAAGAGGAGGCAGACTTGCTTATTTCGGCGCCGGAACCAGCGGCAGACTCGGAGTTCTAGACGCTTCAGAGTGTCCGCCGACTTTCGGGGCGCCCAAAGGTATGGTCAGCGGTTTTATTGCCGGCGGCGAAAAGGCGCTTTTAACGGCAGTTGAAAATGCTGAGGATAATGCGGAATTTGCGCGGCAGGATATGGCGGCGTTTAATCCGCAAAAAAATGACGTGGTGGTTGGCATTTCGGCAAGCGGTAATCCGCGTTATTTGCTGGAAGCGTTGCAAATTGCAAAACAAAAGGGCTGCACTACCGTGGCGATAACTTCAAATCCTGAGGCAAAAATCAAAAAAAATGCCGATATTTTTATTTGTCCGCAAGTGGGGCAAGAGGCGGTTACCGGCTCATCTCGCATGAAGTCAGGCACGGCGCAAAAACTGGTGCTTAATATGATTTCAACCGGCGCGATGATACGAATAGGCAAAACATATAAAAACTATATGATTGATGTTCAAATTATGAATGAAAAACTGCATAATCGCGGATGCCGAATCGTGGCGGAAATTTGCAATATCAGCATGTCAAAAGCGGAGCAGTTGTTGCGTGAGGCGCAAAACAGTGTTAAAGCCGCTTGTGTGATGGAGCTTAAAAATTGCGCTTTGCCAGAGGCTCAAAAGTTGTTGCAACAAGCCGGCGGAGTTTTACGAAAGGTTATTTAATGAAAAAGTTTAATAAATCGGCACCGGTTAAATCTGATGCCAAAGGGCTGATTTTATATGGGCGCCATGCCGTGGTTTCAGCGTTGCAAAATCAGCAGCGCAAAATTGAAAAACTGCTCTGCATGCCGGAAAATGCGGCGGAGTTTTCACGAAAATATCCGCAAATTACGGTGGTGAGCGCCGATAAAAAAGAAATTGACCGCCTGTTGCCGCCGGAAGCGGTGCATCAGGGATTGGCGCTGTTTTGTTCGCCGCTTGCCGGTTTGAGCATTGAAGAATTATGCGAACGTGCAGATAATTTGGAAAAAGGCGTGGTGCTGATTTTGGATCAGGTGACCGACCCGCAAAACATTGGGGCGATTATTCGCTCATGCGCGGCGTTCGGAGCTTTGGGGCTGATAGTGCAAGATAAAAATTCGCCGCAGGAAAGCGGAGCAATGGCCAAAGCCGCCGCCGGAACCATGGAGTTTATGCCGGTGGTGCGGGTTACTAATTTGGTGCGCGCGGTTGAAATCTTAAAGCAACACGGATTTTGGACGGTAGGTATGGACGGATACGCCAAAACCACTATTGATAAAATGGATAAAAGTGGCAAATGGGCAGTGATTATGGGCAGCGAGGGTGCCGGTATGCGCCGTTTGGTGGAAGAATCATGCGATATGACCGTGCGGTTGCCGATTTCGGAAAAGGTTGAAAGCCTTAATGTTTCAACCGCGGCGGCGATTACGCTTTATGAACTGAGCTTAAATAATTCAGCGCGAAAATAAGCCGATTTAAAACTTAAAAACAGAGCGGTTGGCTTAAAAGCGAACGGCTCTGTTTTTTGTTGCTAATCGCGGGTGTATTTTTCAACTGTTTCCACGATATCACCAACTGTGTTCCAGTGGTCTGTTTCCAACGCCGGAATCAAGATGGTGTATTCTTGTTCCAAATCTCGGCTCAGGAGTTCTTTACAGAAGTCATCAAAGCAGAGGTCAGATAAAATTGTGTATTTATCTGTCGGGGGCAGGCCAGGAATGATTTTTTCCATCAGCTGCCTGATTGTTTGTATAGTTTTAGTGTCCATAATAATTAAAGTTAGCTTGTTGAGCCTTAAAAGGCTTATTCTTTTTGTTTGGCGAGTTCGGCGTCAATGGCGGCACTTAAATCGTCAGTGTCAAAGTCGTCAGTCTGGGTATGTTCGGCTTGAACTTCAGCTTGCAGAGCGGTTTCGGCGGCTTTTTCTTTTAAGGATTGCTCTTCCGCTTCTAAGGCTTTAGAAAGTTCTTCTGCCGGAACGGTGACAGTTTCTTCTTCAGGTGTTTCATACGAATCTTTGATGTTAAGCAGGTTTTCCGGTTCGCCGTCAGCTTTTTGAACTTCTTCTTTAATAGCTTCAGCCGGTTTTTTTTCTTTGTACATGGAATCCTTAAATTTTATGGTGTTGGTTTCCGGCTCGGCTTTGGCCAAGCTGTTTTCTTGGAGCTGCTTTTGCTGTTCGCGGATATCGGCTAAACGCGGCAGGTTGTCGCGCGCGGCAAGCGCTTCTTCAGAGAGCAGTTGTTCAGGCTTAGGCTCGCCGTTAAAACATTTTAACAACCATACGTCATAAATCGGGTGTTCAACCGCATTAACTGCCGGCGATGATGAAAACATCCAGCCTTTAAAGATATTGAACTCATCTTTATCAAAGCTTTTGTCGGTAACGTCAACAAAGGCAAAATTTTCGGGAATCTCATCTTCGGAGTTGGTTTTGCAAGAACGCACCACTACCGAAAAACTGCCGAACTTAACTTCGCCGCCGACCGGAACTTCAATAACATTGACTTTGCCGGTAATTTTATCCATGGCCTGCATTTGCGCCATGTTGGTATCAACTTCTGCGGCGTATGCGGAACTTGCGCTTAAAAGAGCGGCGGAAAGCCCCGTAAATAAATAAAATCTATTTTTCATTGTCTGTCACCATAAAGATAATTTCACCAACCATATCTTCCAAAGTTTTAAAGTCTTTGGTATTGGCGAACGTGTCGCCGTTTTTGAGATATTTGCCTGATTTTCCGGGGGTTATTTTAACAAACTTATCACCGACCAAGCCATCGCCGACAATGGCAACTTCGCTGTCATCAGATAATTTAATATCCGAAGCGATACTTAAAATAACATCAACTAAATAGTCGTCATTATCAAGTTTTTGCTTAACCACGGTGCCGACTTTAATGCCGTTAATGCGCACATCGGAGCCGATGTTTAAGCCGCCGACTTTGGAAAATTTGGCATTTAGCTCGTAACCTTTAACCACCTGCAGGTCAGAAACGCGGTAAGCAAAAAGCAAAAACACCACGGCGATAATTAAAACAACCATGCCCATAATGGTTTCAACCGGTTTTTTATTCATCTTCTGTGTTCTCCTCAAATTGCGTAAGCTCGGTTTGTTCTGATTTGTTTTGTTTGGCCTTGCCCATAGCGACAATACGGTCTAAAAGTTCTTCTAATACCATGGCGTCTTGCGTGTACTCAAATTCAGCGCCGGCAGGAATATAATCTTCAGAGCCGCCGGCTTCAATTTCAATGTATTTGTTACCCATTAAGCCGGAGCTGACAATAGACGCGCTGCTGTCATCGGGAATCTTTACATTATCGTTGATTTCAAGGCTTAAAACGGCGTTAAAATCAGGGCTGAGTTTGGCTCCCGCAACTCTGCCGATGGTAACGCCAGACATACGAACTTTATCACCGACCAAAAGTCCGTCAGTGCGTCCGAAAGAGGCGGTGACAACATAAGTTTTCTGTTCGGAATTTTTGTAATCATGTTTAGAAAAAGCCATAAAAAAGAATAATCCGCCGAAAATAAGCAGAGTTAGTAACCCGAAATTAAAGGCTTTGGCTTCTTCCCATGAAAATTTATCTTGCAATTTTATAACTCCGCAGGTTAATCGTCAAGAGCGCTTTCTTCACTGCCGCTGTTGGCCTTGAAAATAACGCTTTTCATTAGCTCAAGGTGTTCGTTGTTAAATTCAAATAAGCATTTGGCGCGGTTAAAATCGTCATCGCCGAAAGTGTCAGCAGAAGCTTTTTGATAAAGCGAACAAAAACGGTTGCGATAGGCAAGCCAACTGTTGTACATATCTTTCAAGTTGCCGGAAGCCAAGCCGTTGCCATTGTTCCATGCTTTGGTTTTTTCATGGTTGGCAAGGTTTAAGTAAACTTGTTGAATATCTTTAAGCGAGCGGGTGTTTTCCGCCTTCATGCAAAGTGCAACCTCGTTATCAGTACGAGCCGCTTTGTAGCAATTTTCATATTCGGGGGAAGTTGCGTTTGCGCTGAAAGCGGCAGAGCAGGCAAGCAAACTGAAAAATATTTTTTTGAACATGACTTTTATCCTTAGCATTTAAGCCGTTATCA
>JAJWCP010000104.1 GCA_021617435.1 Pseudomonadota bacterium | reverse complement strand
CTTTAGGGATCAGATTAGAATCAAAAATTTTGTTTTATAAAAAAAGAACAAGCAACATTAAATCAAACCGTATGTTTAACCGGTTGTGCTGAAGCATTAATTAAAAAATTTATATTATGGGTTATTACGAAGAGCAGCAGAAGAGAACCAAGACTATCGTGAAGTGGGTCACCATAGGCGTAGTATCATTTTTCATGCTACTGCTGATTGGCAGCTCAATTTATGTGGTCTCTCCCGGTCATCGCGGAGTTCTGGTAACACTCGGCAAAGTTGCACCACGTTCCTACGTGAACGGTATCGGCTTTAAGTGGCCATTCATTTCGCGTATGGTTCAGATGGACGTGCGCACCAAAAAGTTTGAGGCGCCTGGCGCAACATATACCAGTGACATGCAAACTGCAGAAATGAAGTTTGCGTTTACCTATGAGCTGAATCCTGCCAATGTTAACGTTCTGTACGAGACAATCGGTATGGATTATGAGTCTAAAATCGTTACACCGATTTTGGACGCTGCGCTCAGGGATGTCATCGGCAAATGGCCGGCACAAGAGCTTGTCAGCAACCGTGATGTTGCCACTGATGCGGTAATCGCATGCCTGCGAGAGAAAATGAATTCTGAATACATTCAAAATATCTCGTTTATGTTTATTAACATAGACTATAGTGATAATTTTGAAAAAGCTATTGAGGACAAGGTTATCGCCGAGCAGAAAGCTCAAGAGGCCGTCAACAATACCAAGAGGATTCAGGAAGAGGCGCAGCAAACGGTGATTGCCGCCAAAGCTGAGGCTGAAGCCATGGAGATTAAATCTCAGGCTTTGGCTAAAAACAAAGGTCTCACTGAATATGAGGCTGTGCTGAGGTGGAACGGTGAATTGCCGCAGTATATGATGGGCAACGCCGTGCCGTTTATTAACCTCGGCACCAAGTAAAACATCATAAAAACTTTTTTCCGTCTCTGATTTTTCAGAGGCGGTTTTTTCTTTAACATACAAACCAAAAGCTCCGATATTGCTATCGGAGCTTTTGGTTTGTAACCTTGATAAAATATTACTCACGAACACCGCTGTTAATTCTCTTCAATAAGCGGGCGGCTTTTCTATCCGATACCGGCTTGCGATAATCTGGTTCGTTTTCGCCTCTGACTTGTGACATTTTATCACCGACAATTTTTTCAACGCCGTCTTGCGGTTGTTCAGTTGGAGCAGCCATCGGTTCAACCTGCAAATCTTCATCCGGTTGCAACTGCATTTGCGGAGCAGCGGCAATTACAATCTCGTCATCAGGTAATTCGGCATCGCCAAGTTCAGGAGTTTCCGGAAGCGGAACTTCTTTCGGCTGAACAGCAACGCGTATCCATTCTCCGTCATCATCGTTGCAATCTTTAGCCAGGCTCAAACCGGTCAACTGAGTGTGAGCTTTACCGGTTGCGAGCAAAGCGTCGGTATTATCTAACATTTTGTTGATAGCCAAAGCATCTTCATTGCTGATTTTTTCACCGCAACCAAGCAGTTTGGTTAAGGCTTCCATTTCAGACTGGTATTGGTTAAAGCGTTGGTTGCTGTGAATAGTTGTAATCAATGCTGTCATATCTTTGTTGCTTAACCCTTCAGGGAAGAGTTTATTTAGTCCTTCTTTAAGTTCAGCTTTGTTTGCATAGGTGTTATCCTTAGCAAAATCAACCAACTGCGACATTTTATCTTCATTCATACCCGGAATATTAATGTTGCTGAAACGAGAAGTTAAATACTCGCTGCCTGACGGGGTTTCGCGCAAGGTTCCGTTCCCAACGCTGTAAGCCTTACGCATAAAGGCATACAAGCGGTTATATTTGTACATAATTTCTTCTTCGGTTCTGCCTTTAAATTGATCCATAGAGCCGCTGAGATTGCTGTAAGCTCTGTCCAAAGTAACTTCTTCGCCGGTTGCTGCTTTAAGCGTGCCTTCAGTGGTATTAACCAAAGTGTTATATTCTCTTTGGCTGATGCCCATATCCTGATTATATTCTCTCGGGAATAAACCGGCAGGAACATTTCCGCCATTGGTTGCAACATCAACATCGCCTGCGTTGCCGCCATTATCCACAATATTAACGGCATCGCCGTTTCCGTCTGAAACCTGCAAACTTCCGTCAGGGTTTCTGCCGTCGCCTACAATCGGGGTTGAAGGGGGTTCATCATTATTTCTGCCGCCAAACCACTTATTCCACAAACCTTTAACAAAGTTTGGTTTAGGAGCAACAGAGGCGTCATTAGTAGTGTCGGCAATATCAGTAACATTATCGCCTGCACTCGGAGCGGGGGCAACATCATTTGCTTCCGGATTGTTAACCGAAGCGCCGGTTACCGGATTTACAATTCCATCGTCATTAACCGGATTGTTAACCGGGACAGGGGTGCCATTATCTGATGAGAGCACATCTGATATTTCGCCGTTAGCTGTGTTAATATTTTGCAATGCCGAACTCAAGCCCTGAGCGGCGGCGTTTAAGCCCATACCGATCAAAGCGGCAATCGCGGTTTGTTTAGCCTCGGCTTTTTTCTCTAAGTTTTGCGGGTCGGCAACTGAAATGCCGTAAGCAACACCTGCATCTGCTAACTGCGCCATGGTGGCGGCGCCTGCGCGTCCCATACTGATAGCATGACGAGTTTCGGCAATGCTGGATGCTAAAGTAACGTTCAAGCCGTCTTTAACTCCGTCAGTCAATGTTGCGGCGGCATCGGCGGCTTCCAAACCGTCTTTCAACCATGCAAAACCACCGGCGGCAACAGCGGTGTTGATTAAGACGCTGACAATATAGGTGCGTCTGTTTTTACGAGACTCGGTTATATTTTTCCAAGCTTGCTTTAAGGCTTGCTTAAACGGCAAGGTCGCTTCACCGGCTTCTCGTTTTTGACGGTTGATTTTGCGAATTTCCGCCACAAACGGATATACCAATGAACCGGCGGCATGATATACCGCATAAGCGGCAACGGCCGGAACCAATACCGGAGCAGCTGCGCCGGCAACCGCGCCGGAAGCGGCAGCCGCCGTCACATAACCGAATGCGGCGTTAGCGGCAACATTGCCAAACAATTTAATTTTGTTATCACTGAAACTTCCTTTAATATTCTTGAAAATTTGATAACGATTTTTTGAAACATTGTTAGCCAGCTGCTCAAAATTGTTTTTATGTTTCTGCAAGCGGTCGGCTATTTTGTTAAAATCATTACGTATATTGTCTGAAGCTTTTTGCGCTCCGTTTTTAGCCGATTGCGAAGCTTGCGCAACAGCTTGCTGAGCTTTTAATCTCAGGCCTTTAATATATTGTTCGGTCTGAGCCGCGGTGTCAGCGCATGAAGCTAAAATAGCGTCAGTTTTAATTTTAATCTTTTGACCGCCGCTAACAATTTTTTGCATAATGCCCGAAGCTTTTTGTGATTGACGCAGAATATAATCTTTATATTCTTTAGAGCCGATACGTTGCTCCAAAGTGGTTGGCTTTTCTAAATCTGACGCAATGGCAGTGCGGGCAAAGTCAGCAAAGAAAATAGTTTTAAGCTCTGCTTTAATCGTCTTAATTTTCTCGGCATTGCTTAATTTGGCGTACTTTTCATCACCTATTAATGAGGTTTCGGTTTTTAACTTAGCGCCTTCAAAAATCAGGTTAAGATAATCTTTGCGTTCCTGAGCTTCCAAAACTTTGCCGCTGACGCTGTCAGTAAGCTCCGTATTGCCAATATATTCGCGAATGTCGTCATTTTCAGAGCTTTCGGTAAACTTATCAAAAGTGTAGCCTCTGAGCGTAAAGTCAGTGTCTTCTGAGTTTTGCGCGTAAACTACCGGATTGTTTGATTGCAACTTATTGGCTTTTTCAAAGTTGGCAAGTTGCTCCTTATAAGCTTTTAAAGCCGGATGATTCGGGTCTTTATCTTGCACAACTTTCAAGGCTTCCTGAATTTTGCTTTGTGAAAAACCGTCAGCGCCGTTTAATGCCGCCAAGGCTTCGCCTTGCAAAATGGTAACTGCTTCATCTAAACTCATACTTTCAGCAGGAGGAATCGGACGCATAACCTTCGGAGCGTCAGCATTTTGTGCAGAAACATTTTCAAGTTTGTTTTCAGACTTTTTCTCAACAGGATTTTCATTTTTAGCAGCGCGGTTTTTAGCTTTTTCGGCGTTTTGAGCTTGCTGCATATAAATGCTTAACACTTTGTTGTCAGGAGCTTGTTCCCGCACTATTTTAAGAGCCGCTTCAACTTTGGCTTTTGAGTAACCGTCAATCCCTTTGGCTTTGGCGATGGCTTCGCCTTGCAAAACGGTAACTGCTTCATCTAAATCCATTTTAGCCGCGTTGTTCTTTGAACGCGTGGAAGCCGGTTTTTTAGCGCCTTTTGTCGTGCGCGGTTTAGCAGGCTTATCATTGGCATCTGAACGCAACTTGGTGCTTTTTTTAGCGCTTTTTGCTTGCGTGCCGTCAGTTTTAGCATCAGCTTTATCGGCAAGTGCCTTCGCCTTTGTTTTAGCTTTTGCTTTGCCCGCGGTATTTTGGGCATTTTTAGCCTGTTCATTATAAACATGCAAAACCTGATTGTCCGGATCTTGCGCTTTAACAATCTTTAATGCCTCTTTTACTTCTGCCGCCGAATAGCCGTCCGCGCCTTTTGCTTTGGCGATAGTTTCACCCTGCAAAATCGTAACAGCTTCATTCAAATCCATTTTAACTTTAGCGTTCTTTGCCATAATTAAGCACTCCCGTGTGTAAAAAAGTTTCTGATTGTTCGCAGTATACAATAAAATAT
>JAJWCP010000103.1 GCA_021617435.1 Pseudomonadota bacterium | reverse complement strand
AAATTAAATTTGTAGAATTGCCGCAAGGTATAAACATCCCATATGATACGATAGATAAAGTTCCTGAAACATTAAAAGGTATAGGTTTTAATAACCTTACAATCAAAGATCAAAGTTCTATTGAAAATATGTCTGCCGCTGATTTTATATATAAAATTAAAGGAAATCTCGGTACTGATAAAGGCGACCCGATAGCCTTATTAGCTTATGGCGTTAAACACACTGAACTGCATGATGATATAGAATTGGATTTACACAATACAAATATTGTGAAGTTGCCGTCAGAAATGAAAAATATGACGGTTAAATCCATTAGTTTAAATCCAACAGAAAAAGTAACCTCGTTAGATAATTTCCCGGTTACCAAAAGCGGAATTAGCGGTTTGAATTTTGAAGGCGATTTGAAAAATATAACTATGGAATCTTTTTTGCTCAAAACCAAAGGGCAGGAGTGGGTCGCTCAAAACACATCAAAAGCTCCTGATGGGCATTTGGTTATTAATAATAATTTTGATTTCAGATCACAAGGTAATTCGCAGATGAATATCACATCTTTCCCGAAAGATATTTGCGCTGTTGAATTTAAAGGAAATATATACCAAGGTGATGTTGCAAGAACCATAGAAGACCTTAAAATTATTGAACAAACAAAAAATTTAGAAGATAGTGTTATTGCCTTAGATGGAATTAATTTAGATTTATCCAAGCATCCAACCAAAGGACTTGGTATAGAAAGATGTACTCATTCTATTGTTTTACCGCAAAATTTAGAAAGTTTACGCGTTTGTAATAGTCAATCGTTTGACATGTCTAATTTACAGCAAATTCCACAGTCATTGCAATCTTTGAGCTTGAATAATGTTGTTGTTAATGGTGCAGTTGACTTATCAAAATATGAAAGCGTTAGATTGCAAAATGTTGATTTATCCGGCGCTACAGTTATTCCGCCGCAACAGGGAAGAGTTTATATTGGCGAGAATGTTAAATTTGCGCCTGATTATAAGTTAGACTTGTCACATTGCGCAGAAGGTGAAATACACCCATCATTACAGTGTGCAGAATTAAAGCTGCCTCAAAAGCTGACTTCAACTAATTATGATGATGTGCGGTTGCCGCAATGTGTTAAAGAAATTACAACGTCTTGTATTGATTCTTGGGGCGTTGGAAAATTTAATATTCCGCCCCATGTTAAAATTGTGGATGCTAAAGATGAAAATGGCAAAAAAGTTCCTCTTAAACGTCTTAAAGCCAAGGGGCTTTCAACAAAGGAAATATCAGAGTTGCGCAAAGAGAGAATTTTGGCGCCGGTTAAAAAGTTAGTTGCTAAAGTTATGCCGAGTAAAACGACTAAAAATTCAAGTAAACAGGCAAAGCCTAAAGTGGATATTGTGCAACAGGATAAAGAGCGTTTGGCTAGCCTCAGCGGGCGTGATACGGTAAAACGTCATGCCGTTCAATCAAATGCAATGACTGTTCAACCTCAAGTGCAGCAGTCGGCACAGCCGCAAGTACCACCCCAAACTCAACAGCCGCAAGTTGCGGTAAAGCAGGCGCCGGAGGCGGTTAAAGATATGTCTAAAAAAGAAAAGGGCAGGTTCTTCCACAAGCTCCGCATGGGTATTAACACGCTGTTGACCAAGGCCGAGACTCAATTCTCGCGCACTAAGGAAGCTCCGCAAATCCAAAAGACGGATATAAATGTGCAGGCCGCAATCAAAAACAAAGGCCGCGAATAAAGCAAAAGCTCCCGATTAAGGGAGCTTTTTCATGCCATAAACACTTAACAACCAACCTCCGGCTCACCGCTGTTGAGCTGATTGCACAGCGTGTAAATCCATTCGCCGAATTTTTTGCCGTCAATTTCCGTCTCGCAGTCAAGGTAACTTTCTTGTTGCAGAATATTTTCCACAACTTTAACCGAGCCGACTGAAACCGCAAAGTCAATTCTGCGGATATTCTTGGCAAACGGAGCAAATTCTGCAACGGTGGCAAACACGGCTTTGGCGGATTGTTCAACCGATAAATATCCGGCTACTCCGGTGCCGAGCGCAGGAATTGCCACGAGTAAGGCGCCGTTTTCATCAGCTAAAACCAAGGCTTTTTCCACTGCGATTTTAACACAGGCGAATAAGTCTTCGCGGCAACAGCCAAGAATAACCGCATGAAGCAGGTGTTTGCAAGTTGCTGAGCCGGTTTCAGTAACCACCACGCTCCCGAGCGAACTTCCTGCCGCTTTGGCGTAATAGTCATATTTCTGCATACCCTCAGGGTAGGTTTTGGCGATAGTTCTGCCAATTCCGCTATGAAGCGCGCAATGCTGAAACTCCGGCACCACAATGGCGTCAGCATCAATCGCAGCAAGATTAACGCTGGTAACGTTAACGATAATTTTTTTAATCCGTTTCATGATAATTTAAAAAATAAAACTTGTGTAAAGCCATTTATACTCTCTTTTGTCAAAAATTGCAAGCATTTTATATGCGTCATACCAATATTCACAATAAAAGCTTGACAAAAGTTTTCAGAAAATATATTCTTTTGGCAAATTGGAGGATTTATGGAAGATAAATATCACTATAATTTGCCGTTGGTCAGTGAGGTAATCACCGCTATATGCGACCGTTGTTTGGGCGAGGGCGAAGAAGTAAAAGTTTATAAAATTGATACCAATCCTGATTTTACCGTGCAGGTTAGTCGGGACGCTCCGTCTGTATCGGTTTTGGTTGATTACTTAAAGCGCTATCCGTTTAAGCCGCAAGAAGATATTTTCGCCGGTCGTAACTTTGCGCAGCCGATTGCATACTGGAATCATACGGATATTCGCGGCGGCGAAACGGTTTTAACCATTAATCGCTATTCTCCGGGCTTTTCAATGGAAATTCATAAAGCCGGACTGCCGGTGCCTGATAATGAAGAATCTCTGATTAAAACCCGCACATGGTCAGAAAAAATTGCCAACATGCCGGATTCTTCTTTTGATATTTTATATGACGATTTACATTATCTTTCATCGCGTCGCCATTCGGTTGATATATGTTCGTTAGGTTTGTTTACCAACACCGGCAATTTGTTATATTCAAGCCGCGATGAGCGGGCTTATATTATTGATGTTCAGCCGTTTGCGCAAAGACCGGGAATTTCGCCGACCCAAACCAAAGGCTTTAATATTCCGCTCTATTTAACCCGCGGGCTTTTGCCCGGAGCCTATTGTTACGCGCAAGAGCACAGCAAAGATAAAGAGCTTATCAAATTGCGTACGGAAATTGTTGCCAAAAGTATTGCCTCTGCCAAGCGCAATAACCTTAACGATGTTAACGGTTATCTTAAAGGCAATATGTCTGATATGCAACATTTTTGGGAGTTGCAATTACGCAAGCTGAATATCCCCGAAAAATACCGCGGTATGTTTTTAACTGAAATTGGGTTGATAGAGCAGGAGCAGCGCTATAAGCCGGTTTCTAAACCTTTGCAATATTTCCATATTCAGGCGTTTAATGACTATTAGTTTTAACAAATGGTCAGATGTTTTTAATTAAATTTTAAGCGATTGTTTGTAAATGTTTTTTTATGCGAAAGGTTAGGGCATGAAAAAGCATTTTTACATATTTCGTCACGGGCAGACCATTTGGAACGCGGAAGGACGCCCGCAAGGGCAGAGCGAATTTCCGGTGCCTTTAACCATTACCGGACAAGAGCAGGCGCGGGCGCTGGCTCAAAAACTTGCCGATAAAAAAATTAAGCTGATAGTAAGCTCTGATTTATTGCGCGCCAAACAAACCGCTGAAATTGTGGCGGCAGCGCTAAAAGTTCCGGTTAAGTTTGACTCCCGTTTGCGTGAGGTTGATTACGGTATTTTAAACGGGCTTTACGCCCTTGAACGTGAAGAAGTTTGCCCCGATTATCGCCGCTCGTATGATGATATAACCATTCCGTTTCCGCAAGGCGAGAGCCTGTTGCAGGTTAGTATGCGCTTAAAGGCAGCACTTGAAGATATTGCAGAAAATTGCTCAAATCGGGCTATCGGTATTGCATCGCATGGGCACGCGATAAGCACGCTTGTTGAAAGTCTGTTTAAATACAAGCCAAAAAATATGGATAATTGCGATTATGTGCACATTGCATACAGCCCTGAAAAACACCTTTATGAAGGTGTGGAACTCCCTCCCGACCGCGGCTATTAATTCCTGTTTTATTTAATAAATAAAAGTATACAAGTTAAATTATTGCTTGTGTTTTGCCATGCTTTGAGTATGATAAATTAGATTTTACATATAAACTACATAGGCGCAAAGCAAGTAGTATTTGATACATTATGCCGTGTTGGATAGCTTTGCTTAACACTAAAATATAAGAGGAAAATATGCGGGAAAAGATTGTTGAGCTGTTGAAAAATGTTGAGAAAGAACAGAATGTTACTGTTTTGTTTGCGGTTGAAAACGGCAGCCGCGCGTGGGGCATGAGCAGTAAAGACAGCGACTATGATGTGCGCTTTGTTTTTTGCCGCCCGCTTGCTGAGTATATAAAACTTGATAAGCCTGAAGAAGTTATCACCCTTGCTTATGATGAAAATTTTCAGCCGCATGAGGTTAAAGGCTCATTGCTTGATATGTGCGGGTTTGATATTTTTAAATATCTTAAATTGCTGTCAACTTCAAACCCCACGGCGATTGAGTGGCTTAATTCGCCGATAGTTTATTTAGGCAGTACGGATATTGAGCTTAAAGCTTATGTAAATAAAAATTTCAGCCAAGAAAAGCTTTTTTATCACTATTTTTCGCTGTTTAAAAATAATTATAAGCTGTATATAAA
>JAJWCP010000102.1 GCA_021617435.1 Pseudomonadota bacterium | reverse complement strand
GTTTATAAGGCTTCTGCCTTATATTAAAACTAAAAGCGGCACTTTTAATGGCAAGCACCGCTTTTGAATTTACAATCAGCCGTTATTTGCTTTCTTTTTTGGCTGATTTTGTTTTAGTTCCGGATTTTTTAGCCGGCTTTTTTTCATCAAACGAATAAAGTTCTTCAACCGAAACAACTTTTTCATTTAATTTAGTCTGACCTAAAATATAATCAACGATTTTTTCTTCAAAAACCGGAGCTTTTAAGGCTTCAACCGCTTCTTTGTTTTTCAAATAGTAATCAAACACGGCCTTTTCCTGTCCCGGATATTTGCGCGCTTCGGCGGCTATGGCTTTGTTAATGTCTTCCGGAGTAATGTTGATTTTGGCATTCATGCCGACTTCTGAAAGCAACAAACCCAATTTGACGCGGCGGGAAGCAATTTCTTTATATTCGGCGAGCAAATCTTTTTCATCTTTAGATTTTTCATAGTCATCAAGCTGATTATATTTTTTAGCCTGTTCATATTGCTTAACAATACCGTCATATTCGGCGTCAGTTAATTTTTGCGGAACGTCAAAGCTGTATTCTTTATCCAAAACATCAAGTAAGGCGCGTTTTAATTTCATCTTAGAAGCAATTTCATAATCTGACTTAATGCGCTCAACAACTTTAGCTCGCAATGAATCTAAATCTTTTTCGCCTAAGCTTACAGCAAATTCATCATCAATAACAACCGGTTTCGGTTCGCGGATTTCTTTAATTTCAACGGCAAAAACCGCATCTTTACCGGCTAAATCTTTAGCGTGGTATTCTTTCGGGAAAGTAACTTTAACATCAACTTTGTCACCGGCCTTTTTACCGATAAGCTGATCTTCAAATCCGGGGATAAATGAACCGGAGCCAAGCTCTAACGGGTAAGCGCTGCCCTTGCCGCCGTTAAACTCGTTTCCGTCAACCGAACCAACAAAGTCAATAACGGCGATGTCACCTTTTTTAGTCGGGCGATCTTCGGCGATTTTAACATTTTCTTTGCGGCTTTCAGCAACATAGCGAATTGCTTTTTCAACTTCTTCAGCCGGAACTTCGGCAGTAAGTTTTTCAAGTTCAACTTTAGAAAAATCACCGAGTTTGATTTCAGGTAACACTTCAACAACAACGTCAAATTCAATATCCTGACCGTCCTTGAAAACTTTTAAGTTGATTTCAGGCATAACCGCCGGACGCAATTTGTTGTCTTTAACAATAGAATCAGCGGCCTGACGCAGCATTTCATCTAAAACTTCACCCAAAACCGATGCGCGATATTTTTGTTTAAGCATTGCTTTCGGAGCTTTGCCCGGACGGAAACCCGGAAGTTTGGTTGTTTTGGACAAAGCGTCAAGCTTGGCGTCAATTTCTTTTTCAAAATCAGCTGCCGGAATTACGGCCTGATATTCTCTGTTCAAACCTTTAGATTTTGTTTCTGTAACTTTCATTTATTCCACTCTTTTGGTTAATCCATTCGCGTGCGAATGGTGCGGGCGGAGGGACTTGAACCCACAAATCTTGCGACACCAGATCCTAAGTCTGGCGTGTCTACCAATTTCACCACGCCCGCGGTTGATTTACTTTGCTGTTTGCATACTAGCTAAAATTTTATTTAAATCAAGAAAAATTATAAAAGTATTGTATTGTTGAATAAAATTTTATAATATGCCCGCAATTAATTGATAAGCTTAAACATAACGAGATGTAAAAATGTCTGAAAACAAAGTAAATCCACGCAAAACATTTGCGATTATTTCACACCCTGACGCCGGTAAAACCACTTTAACCGAAAAATTGTTGCTATTCGGCGGCGCTATTGTGCAAGCCGGCGCGGTTAAAGCCCGCGGCGAAAACCGCCGCGCTCATTCCGACTGGATGAAGGTTGAGCAGGAACGCGGTATTTCGGTTGCCTCTTCGGTGATGACATTTGAATATAAAAACATTACTTTCAACCTGTTGGATACTCCGGGACACGAAGACTTTTCAGAAGATACCTACCGCGTGCTGACTGCCGTTGATTCAGCCGTTATGGTGCTTGATTCCGCCAAAGGTATTGAAACGCAAACCAAAAAATTGTTTGAAGTCTGCCGCTTGCGTAATATCCCGATTTTAACCTTTATCAACAAGCTTGACCGAGAAGGACTTGACCCGTTTGTGCTGCTTGACGACATTGAAAAAACTTTGGCGCTTGACGTTACGCCGGCAAGCTGGCCTATCGGCAGCGGCAAAGATTTTTTAGGTTGCTATGATATTATTAACGACCAGCTTATTTTAATGAATAAAAACGGCGACAAATCGCAAGTAAACGCCGTGATTGAAACATGCAAAGGGCTTGATGACCCCAAGCTTGACGCCCTGCTTCCGGCACACGCCGTCAACAAATTGCGTGAAGACGTTGAAATGGTGCGCGAGCTGTGCCCGAAATTTGATTTGGAGCAATATTTGGCCGGCGCGCTCACTCCGGTATTTTTCGGCAGCGCGATTAATAACTTCGGCGTGCGTGAAATTTTGGACGGTTTATATCATTTTGCCCCTACTCCGCGTCCGCAACCGGCGGCAGAACGCACTGTTAATGCTTCTGAAGGCAAAGTTACCGGCTTTATTTTCAAAATTCAGGCTAACATGGACCCTAAACACCGCGACCGCATTGCCTTTATGCGTATTTGTTCGGGGCATTTTAAACGCGGAATGAACTTAATTCAGATTCGCACCGGCAAAGGCATTAAAGTTCCGACTCCGGTTATGTTTTTGGCGCAAGAACGCGAACTTGCCGAAGACGCTTACGCCGGCGATATTATCGGTATTCCGAACCACGGGCATCTGCGCATCGGCGATACTTTAACCGAAGGCGAAAAATTGCACTTTACCGGTATTCCTAGTTTTGCTCCGGAACTCTTAAAATCAGTCCGCGCGGTTGACCCGCTTAAATCAAAGCACCTCGGCAACGCTTTGCAGCAAATTGCCGAAGAAGGCGGTGCCAGTGTGTTTAAGCCGATTATCGGCTCAGAATGGATTGTCGGCGCGGTCGGCGTTTTGCAGTTTGAAGTTATGGCAGACCGTATCCGCACCGAATTTAACATACCGGTTATGTTTGAACCCACGCAATACTTTACCGCGCGTTGGATTGAATGCGATGATAAAGACCAACTGCAAAAGTTTATGGACGCTAACCAAATGAACATTGCTCACGACCATGACGGCGCAATAGTCTTTTTAGCCCGCAACGCATGGCATTTGGGTAAAATAGCGGAAGATTTTCCGAAAATTGTGTTAAAGAAAACCCGCGAACAGCTTATTTAATTGCTTTATACAGCAAAAGCCGCCATTTTTAAGTGGCGGCTTTTTGTTATGCGCGGCTGGTTACGGAATACGAACCGTGTGCAGCATATTGGTTGTTCCTTTGCGACCAAGCGGAAAACCGGCGGTGCAAATAATATAATCGCCTGACTTGCCGTAACCGCAAAGCTTAACATAATGAATGGCGGTTTCTTCCATTAAATCAAAGCTTTGGAAAACTTCAGTATTTACAAAGCTGTGCACACCCCAAACAATGCCAAGCTGGCGAGCCACCGCAATACTCGGCGTTATGCCTAAAATCGGCAAATTAGGACGTTCGCGCGCCATTGAAAAAGTGGTGAAGCCTGAAGCGGTATAAGTAACAATCGCGGCAACATGCGGCAAAACTTTACCAAGTTCATTGGCGGCATAAGTAATACCCTTAGATTCGTTTTCGCAAATTTCTTTTTCACACTTTAACATACAATCACTGAAATGAGGGTCTTGCTCAACCTGTTCAATAATTTTGTGCATCATGCCCACAGCTTCCGCCGGATATTTACCGACCGCCGTTTCAGCCGAAAGCATAACCGTATCGGCACCGTCATAAACCGCGGTTGCCACATCGGAAGCCTCGGCACGGGTTGGCATCGGAGCATTAATCATAGATTCCAGCATTTGAGTTGCCACAATCACAGGTTTGGCATATTTACGGCATGAAGCCAATATGCGTTTTTGTAATACCGGAACGGTTTGAATCGGACATTCAACGCCCAAATCGCCGCGGGCAACCATAATAGCGTCTGAAAGCTGAACAATATCGTCAAGCTCATCAATGGCGCTCGGTTTTTCAAGCTTTGATATAATCAAGGCGCGGCCGGCAACAATTTCTTTCGCCTCTTTAACATCTTGCGCTTTTTGCACAAATGACAAGCTAATCCAATCAACCCCAAGATTTAAGGCAAATTCCAAATCTGCGCGGTCTTTTTCGGTTAAGGCGGAAATAGGCAAAGATATATTAGGTAAATTTACGCCTTTATGGTCTGAAAGCTCGCCGCCGACTTTAACTCTGGTAACCGCGTGCGACGAATCGCAAGAAATAATTTCAAGTTCAATATTACCGTCATTTAACAGCAGCATATCATGCGGCTTAATAGCGGCAAAAATTTCTTTATGAGGCAGGTTTACACGGGTTTCATCACCTAATTTTTCATCTAAATCAAGCACAAAGGTTTGTCCTTCTTTTAAGGTGATTTTTCCGCCATTAAACCGCCCTACCCGCAACTTAGGACCTTGCATGTCGGCAATAATGGCAATGTGGCGGTTGCGCGATTCGGAAATTTGGCGCACCACATTATAGCGTTCGGCATGTTCTTCATGCGTGCCGTGCGAAAAGTTAAAACGAAAAGCGTCAGCGCCGGCATCAACCAGTTTTTCAAGCATTTCGCGGGTTGAAGTGGCCGGTCCGACCGTGGCTAAAATTTTGGTATGAGTATTTTCAGGCATAATATTTTCCTTTACTTAATTCTTTTTTTAACCATATATAACAAAAATTATTAC
>JAJWCP010000101.1 GCA_021617435.1 Pseudomonadota bacterium | reverse complement strand
CTTTAGGGATCAGATTAGAATCAAAAATTTTGTTTTATGAAAAAAGAACAATCAACATTAAATCAAACCTATGTTTAACCGGTTGTGCTGAAGCATTAATTAAAAATAGTTATATTATGACAATCACAATGTCAATTTTGAGCAGCCTTCTTAAGGAAGAGTATGGTCTAGTCATGAGCGAAGATATTTCACCTTTTCTGAGTTTGAGGAGCTTGTTTAATATGACAACAAGTGATCTCTTAGCTCTCAAAGAGAAAATGGATCACGCGTGTGGTTTCTACCACAATGTATCCTATTCGGATTTAGTATCTGTTGATACAGCGGGTGAGTTTTGCCAACTGCTTGATGATAATGTCGGATATTGTCTTTATAGGTCGTATGACGATGTATAGAGATGAGATATAGATTAAAATCCCTCGCAGAATTAAAAACTGCTGAGGGATTTTTTTGTGCAAAACGCGTTTCAAATATAATAAAAGCCTCCGTTTCAGAGGCTTTTTAGTTTAGTTATTTTGTTGCTTTTTTAGCAGTTGATTTTTTGGTTGTTTTTTTAGTGGTTTTCTTTTTGGCTACAGGCTTTTTAGCAACCTTTTTAGAGGCAGGCTTTTTAGCAACCTTTTTAGCCGCAGTTTTTTTGGTTGTTGCCTTTTTCGGAGTTGCTTTTTTAGCCGCTTTCTTTTTAGGAGCCAAAGCTTTTGCTGCTTTTTCTTTAGCAACGGTAATCGCCTTGTCTAAGTCTTTTTCAGAGCATAACCCGATAGCAACCGGATTTTTAGCCCGTAAATTAGCCATATCGGCGCGAGTGCCGTTACGAATAGACATAATGGTCGGTTTAGTGGTTCCGATTAATTTGCAAATTTGCGAATCGGCAATTTCAGGACAGTTGCGAACAACCCACAAAATGGCGGCCGGTTTGTCATTGCGTTGTGACGGCGAAAGAATTTTTTTGTTTTTGGCATTGGTCTCTTTTACATTACGTTCAACCACGCTTGCCACTAAATTAGCGGAAGCATCATCTTCGCAGCGTTTAATTTCATCGGGCGAGAGTTGACCGGTGGCAATCGGGCTGATACCGATGATGTTATAAGCAACATCGCCATCGGCAATGGCCTGAACTTCAAGCTCATGCAGTTCACAGAATGTGGCAATCTGGCGGAAAGTGAGCGCGGTGTTTTCAACCAACCATACGGCGGTTGCTTTCGGCATTAAAGGTGCAGTCATTTGTTATTCCTTTCGTTATTATTTTTTTAATAGCTTAACAATAAGAAATATCTGTAAATTATACAAGATTTTTTTATTTTTTATGCAACAGTTGTAATAAAACTCAAAAAAACCTCCGACTAAAATAAATCGGAGGCTGATTTGTAGCAGTAACAGAATTAGTTGGTGCCGCTTTTAATACCGAAAGCACCAAATTTGCTGTTAAACTTGGAAACCTGACCGCCGGTATCAACCATACGATGAATACCGGTCCATGCCGGATGAGATTTCGGATCAATTTCCAAATTCATTTTAGCACCGGCTTTGCCCCAAGTGGTGTTAACTTTATATTCTGTTCCGTCAGTCATCACATAAGTAATTTCGTGATAATCCGGATGAATGCCTTTTTTCATTTTTACTTCTCCAAACAATAAACTCTGATAAAATTTAAGCCCTTATACCTTAATCAGTTTAAATTATCAAGAGTTTTTTTACCTTTTATTTAAAAATTTCAAAAACTTTTTGATTCAAGTTGAAATTTACGGCAACCAAATCGCCGGTTTTGAAAATTTCGGGTAAGCTTTCAACGCGAATGTCTTTTTGCTTAACGGCGCGAACCGAGCCGCCCGCCTCTTTAACCAACAGCATGCCGGCAGCAATACTGCAAATATGGTTGTTAAGACCGATAACGGCATCGGCTTTGCCGCCGGCCATATAAGCCAAATCTTGAGCAATGCAGCCGCTGATGCGCAGGTTGCCGGTTTTTGCGGCAATTTGCGCGTGAAGTTTTGAGGCCTCGGCAATGTTTTCGGCATAAGACGAAGTGGCGGAAATTAAAGCTCCGTCAAGTTCTTTTACCGCTGAAACGCGCAAACGTTCGTGGTTGCGGTAACCTTCTTTATAAGCGCCTTTGCCTTTTTCGGCAAAGAAGGTTTCGTCGCGAGCGGGGTTGTACACAACCGCGCAAATGATAGCGCCGTTTTCAACCAAAGCGACCGAAACCGCAAAGTCAGGGTTTCCGTGGGCAAAGTTGATTAAGCCTTCAATCGGGCTGATGGCAAAATACGAATCGCCGACAACCTTATCATTGGGGGTAAACATCGGCATATCAGGTCTGATTTTAGCCAATTCGGCCTTTAAGTTTTT
This sequence comes from Pseudomonadota bacterium, assembly GCA_021617435.1. Classification (GTDB taxonomy): domain Bacteria; phylum Pseudomonadota; class Alphaproteobacteria; order RF32; family CAG-239; genus CAAFZY01. The sequence continues at coordinate 2,580 of JAJWCP010000101.1, read as the reverse complement.
TTCAATACGGCTGTATGTGCCGAAAACAAAGTTTTTGTTGCCGCGAACAGAATTTTGCAGCTGTTCAAGCTCGCTGAAATCTCTGTCCATGGAAGAGGCGGATTTTTTAACCGCGCCGACCACAGCAGTCAACAATGGGGAAATGTAAGCCATTATTTTGCTCTTTCAACATAGTTTGCTTCAGAGGTGCCGACAACAATTTTATCGCCGGTGTTGATAAACGGAGGAACCATAACGCGCACGCCGTTATCCAAAATGGCAGGCTTGTATGATGATGCGGCAGTTTGACCTTTAACAACCGGTTCAGTTTCAGTAACGGTGCAAACAACCTGTAGCGGAAGTTCAACCGAAATCGGGCGTTCGTTGATATAAGCAATGCGAACCGTCATACCGTCAGTTAAAAACGGGCGCGAATCGCCTAAAATGTCTGAAGGCATGGTGAATTGTTCAAAAGTTTCATTTTCCATAAAGGTTAAGCCGTTGGAATCTTCAAACAAAAATTGGCAGTCTTTGTCTTCAACCATCATTTTTTCAACGGTATCTTCAGTGCGGAAGCGTTCATTGGTTTTGGTACCTTCTTCAACGGCTTTCATCTCAACCTGCATAAAAGCGCCGCCTTTACCCGGTTTAATGTGTGAAGCTTTGGTGATGGTCCACGGTTTGCCTTTATATTCAATAACCCAACCGATTTTGATTGATCCTGCGAGTTGTTTCATAGTTTTATCTCCATATTTACAATTTTAAAAAGTGATTAAATTTTTCAGGTTTGAGCGCAACATACTCTAAACTTTAGTTTTTGGCAACAAAAATTTTATATTTTGTGTTGTCTGAAATAATATAATCGGTTTTAAAGGCGCTTAAATCTAAATCATCATCAACCGGAATAAGCGCAGCCTGAATTAAAAAGAACTCTTCATACCAATCGGTTAATTCTTTAACTTTGTCTGCGCCGTCTTTCCATGCTCTGAAGGCGATAAAGTCAGGTTCGCATTCAGATACAAGCATTGCCTCATGACGGCGGTTGCGACTTATCACGCCGATAAATTTACGCTTTAATCCTGCTGTTTGCTCCTGATAATCGGCGGCAATATTTTCAGATTTTGATAAATCAAGCAAGACGCCGTCGGCATTAAGTTGCGTGCACAACTTTGCGCTTTCGGTTAAAACTATTTTGTCTTTTACTTTAGCTTCGTCAATAAATTTCAACATAAATTCTTGCGGAAGGGCGGAACTTAAAATAAAACACTCGCACTCGGGATTGTTTAACAGCGAATCGTCAGGTTCTGAAATTTTTATAATAAACTTTTGCATAATGTTTGATTGCTTCTTGTAAAATTTGATAAACACGTTATTATTATGCCAAACTATACAGTATCGTTTTAAAAAAAGAAAGTAAAAACTCAATGGATAAGCAAAAATTAGTCCGGACGATGAAGGCGTTTGATGAAATGCAAGCCTCGCTCAAAAGTCTGACGCAAGCGCTTGAAACTAAAAAATATGCGCTTGGCCAGCAACGCGCGACATATAAACAAAATGTTACGGAAAAAAACGCTCGTCTTGAAAATTTGAATAAAACCGTGGCGGAGGTTTTGGCTAAAACCGAGGCGGTAACCCGAAAAATTGATATGGTGTTAAACGAAGATGGCTCAGATAACAATAACAATTAATTCACGCGAATATGCGGTGGCTTGTGATAACGGGCAAGAAGCTTATACCATGAGCCTTGCTCGTATGCTTGATGAAAAAGCCGGAATGCTGACGGCCGGCGGCGGTCACATCAATGAAAATATGCTGCTTGCCATGGTTGGCTTGTTAATGGCAGATGAACTTTCAGAAACTAAAAAGAAGTTAGCGGCCGGAACTCCCGAGCCGATTGTGCAAACGGTTGAAAAAATTGTTGAAAAACCGGTTGAAAAGATAGTGGAGAAAGTAATTGAAAAACCGGTGGTGCAAACGGTTGAAAAAATAGTAGAGAAACCGGTTGAGCCTGATTATTCAGCGCTTGATAATGAACTGTCCGCAATTGTGGAAAACTTGAGTATTGAGATAAAAACTCTTGCAAATCAGGTTGAAAATCTGTAATATATATTTATATTAAACGGGCTGTCTGTCAGGTCTTATCCGCATGATCTATCCGAGCCAACGTTATATTATTAGGGAACTGTCACTGTTCAGATCGTGGTCTGATTATATGGTGCCCACCTTGGTCAAGCGGTTCGATATGAAGTGTAATAAACGGTCAGATGGCTCTCAAAGCTTGTGTCTAGTGGGTATCTACTAGGGGTTTTGTCACTCGTGTAGCTATTTGTACACCACGTTCCAAAAACTCGTAGTATCTGCCTTACCTCCGCAAGCTTTGATTAATTTTATTGTTTATGAGCTAAAATCCTTTCAAAAAGTTAGTTTTGAGAAGATTTTAGCTCGCATTTTTTTGCAATATTTACGAGTCTGTGTTGTGCATAAGTTGTATTTAAAGCCGCGGTATAATAATTCAAATTCTGAGGAGGGGAATTATTTGCCCCTGTATAAGTTGTATTTAAATATTAGACAAAAAACGCTTTACTTATTTTTAATTCTGTT
>JAJWCP010000100.1 GCA_021617435.1 Pseudomonadota bacterium | reverse complement strand
GTAAATTACGCAAAACTGTGTGAATATCATTAACACTGTCAACTACAATCATACCCGACTTGCGCATAATAGCCTTTTTGTCCTCAGCCGTAATTTTACCATGAGTGATAATATCTCCGGCATAACCGATTTTATAATCAAGCGGAAATTTAACGCCGGCAATATAGGTTATCACCGGCTTTTTATTTACCAGTCCGGCATAATATTCGGCGGCAAGCTCCTCATACATACCGCCCGTATTGCCAAGCATAACTATGGCGCTGGTTGCATCGTCCTGATGAAAGCGTTTTAATATTTCAACAAAATCGGTACCGACAATCATATCATCGCCAAGCCCAACTACCGTTGACTGTCCATGTCCGGCGCGGCATACTTCCAGAGTTGCCTCATAAGTTAAAGTGGAAGAACGCGAAACAATGCCGATATCGCCGGCATGATGAATAATTTCAGGAAAAAAGCCTAAACTTGCCTGCTCAGGCACTATCACACCGGGAGTATTAGGCCCGATTAAAATGGTTTTACTGCCCTTTAACATTGCTTTAATTTCAAGCATATCGCGAATGGGAACGCCTTCAGTGATGGTAACGGCTAAATCAAGCTCTGCTTCTATAGCCTCGCGGGCGGCAGATTTTAAAAAGCGCGCCGGAACAAACATCATACTGGCAGTAGCTCCGGTTGCCGCAACCGCCTCTTTAACGGTTGCAAAAACAGGAACCCCGTTATAAATCGTTCCTCCTTTGTTTGGCGAAACGCCGGCAACCACATTTGTGCCACTCGCCATGGCGCGTTTAACATGGAATGAAGCCTGCACACCGGTAATGCCTTGCACTAAAATTTTGGTATTTTTATCGGCCAAAATAGACATCAGTCGTTTTCCTCCATGGCTGTTAGGAGCTTGTTTACGGCATCTTCCATAGTATCAGCCAAAACAACCGGCAAAGCAGAAGCGGTTAAAATATTGCGAGCTTCATCTTTATTAGTGCCTTCAAATCGGACTACCAACGGAACATTCAACCCAACTTCCGAGGCGGCGGCAATAATTCCGTCCGCCACTAAATTACAGCGCAAAAAACCGCCCAAAATATTAATTAAAATACCCTCAACCCGTGGATTGGTCATAATTAACTTAATACCGGCAGAAATTTTGTCTTTATCAACCCCGCCTTTAACGTTCAAAAAACAAGCCAATTCTTCGCCTTTGCGGTTTAACATATCCGCCATGCTTAACGCTACGCCGGATCCGTTTACAATGCCACCGATACTGCCGCTGTCATGCTTAAAATATTTAAATCCGTATTGCGCGGCTTTCAAAACCCCATCATCTTCTTCATAATCATCGCGCATTTGCGCAATATCCTGATGCCGAAACAGCGCGTTATCATCAAATGAAATTTTGGCATCAAGAGCTATAAGTTCTCCTGATTTATTTACCCCTACCGGATTAATTTCAATCATAATTGCATCTAAATTTAAGAATGCCGTGTGCATATCATTGATAAACGCCTGCAAATTACGGCGGCAGTTGGCCTTAAGCTTTAAAAAGCTCATTATCGTATCCAGCTGCCCTTCCGTAATTTTATCATTCAGCCCTAAATTGGTGTATAATATTTTTTCAGGCTCTTGCGCGGCAAGCTCTAAAATATTGGTAGTGGATGAAGTTATAAGCAGAGCAATGCTCGGTATGGTGCGGTTAATAATTAAGCTGGCGTAAAATGTTTGCCCGCATTTGCAAAATTCTTCAATATAAACCTTGCTGACCAGCTTGCCCTTACTATCAGTTTGGTTGGTAACCAGCGTAGAGCCAAGCATTTTTTCAGCTTCAATCGCAATATCTTTACGACTTTTGATTAAGCGGATTCCTCCGCCGCGACCGGCTTTTTTTTCAATAAAATGACCACAAGCGCGCGCGCCTGATTGAATTTGCGCTTTCATTACCCAAGGACCATGGGGCGAAACTTTTTGCGCGGCGCGCTTAGCCTCTTGCGGAGTATAGGCAATACACCCACGCGGAGTGCCGATACCGTAATCTTGTAATATTTTTTTTGCCTGATACTCGTGAATATTCATTGCCGTTATTTTTCCATTTTATCCGCGTAATATTTAATTTTATCCACCATAGATATCATTCCGTTACGGCGGCTCAAACTTAAATGCTCTTGTAAACCCAGTTTAGCAAAAATTTTATCAACTTCAATTTTTTTTATTTCTTGTGCAGATTTATTTCGGTATATGGCTAAAATTACAGCGATAATACCTTTTACCATAATGGCGTCACTGTCGCCCTTAAAAGTCAAAATTCCGTCTTGCTGCTCCGGGACAAGCCAAACTTGCGATTGACAACCACTTACTTTCCACTCGTCGGTTTTATATTTTTCATCAAGAGGCGGCAATTTTTCACCTAAATCAATTAAATATTGATACTTATCTTCCCAGTCATCAAGCATTGAAAAATTTTCAATTAAATCCTCAATATCTTCCATATTTTTTGCCTTATTACACCAACATTTCCAACATTAATTTTGCTTCTTCGCTCAAGCGTTCAAGCGACCAAGCCGGCTCCCAAACAACTTTGACCTCAACCTTGCCTACCCCTTTGACGGCCGCGGCGGCATCAGCCACCTGCTGCGGCAAAACTTCTGCCATCGGACAAGCCGGAGCGGTTAAAGTCATTTTGATTTGTAAGTCGCCGTTATCTGACTGATTAACTTTGTATATCAAACCCAAATCATAAACATTTATCATAATTTCAGGATCGGAAACGGTTTTTATCGCCTCAATAATATCATACATTTTAGCGGGTTCTTCACCATCTGAAAGCGGCGCTCCGGCACGGGCAATATATTCTTCCGCCGGTTTTACGGTGTCATCAACACTCATCGCCTGCAACAAACGAACCTCATTGCTATCAATCTCATCAGCCATAATTACCCTCGTTTAATCAAAAAATTTCTGCGCTTTTTTAACCGCCGCAACAAAGGCGTCAATATCTTCTGTTGAAGTATATAAACCCAGCGATGCCCGCGCCAAAGATGTATATCCTAACCGATTAACCAACGGTTCGGCACAATGGTGGCCGATGCGAATCGCCACTCCCTCTTTGCCAAGCACATAAGCTAAATCCTGCGGGTGGATATTGCCGACCTGAAAAGCAAAAACTCCGCCCTTGCCGGCAGCAGTACCAACATGTTTAAAACCTTTAATCTCAGCAGTTTTTTGTAGCATATAAGCAGACATTTCGCGCTCATGGCGGGCAATATTATCAAGCCCGATTTTTTGCATATATTTTAATGCCTCACCCAAGCCGATGGCTTCAACAATCGCCGGAGTTCCCGCCTCAAAACGAGCCGGTGGCTCGGCATAAGTGGTAAACTGATAGGTAACCTTATCAACCATATCACCGCCTGTTTGGTATGGCGGCATATCCGCCAAAATATCGGCCTTGCCGTATAACACCCCGATACCGGTGGGTCCATAGGTTTTATGACCGGAAAATGCCAAAAAATCACAATCGGAATCTTGCACATCAATTGAAGAGTGCACCGCCAACTGGCAAGCATCGGTCAAAACCTTTGCTCCTGCCTTGTGCGCTTCATCGGCAATTTGCTTAATCGGAAAACGCGTGCCCAAAACATTAGACATACCGGTTACTGCCACAAGTTTGGTATGACCTGAAAGGTTTTTTTTGAACTCCTCATGGATATAGCTGCCATCATCGGCGATTTTGAAGACTTTCAGCGCCGCGCCGGTTTTCTGACAAACAATCTGCCACGGAATTAAATTGGCGTGATGCTCCGCCTCAGAAATTAAAATTTCGTCATTTACTCTTAAATTCCGCATTGCCCATGTCGCCGCCACTAAATTGATTGATTCGGTGGCATTGCGGGTAAACACAACTTCTTTTTCAGAGCGGGCATTAATAAATTCTTGCACTATTTTACGCGCTTGTTCATATTCATTGGTAATAGAATCGGAAAGCGCATAAGTGCCGCGGTGCACATTGGCATATCCGGTGCGATAAATATGGTTCATTTTATTAATAACGCACTTAGGCTTTTGCGCGGAAGCAGCCGAATCAAGATAAGCGTTAGGCTTACCGTTAATTTGTCTTTGCAGTACCGGAAAATCGCGGCGGATTTTATTAATATCGTACATTTTATTTCCTCTTCTTGCTCTGCAATTTAGCAAGTTTGTAAAAAGTTTTCAACCGAAACTATGGGCTTAAATCAAGTTTTTTATTTCCAAAACAAAAAGCCGAGCTTTCACTCGGCTTTTTGCTGATGACAAATAAATTATTTTGAGCGTTGTTTGATGCCCAAAAGGGTTTTTACGCTTTTTATAGCCTGATTAAGCTTTTCGTCGCGCTTTGCTCTTTTTTCAATATCGGCATCTATTTTAGCATTCTCCGCCGCTTCTTGAGCAAGATATGCCTCATATCGTCTGTGTTGTTCGTTCGGAATTTGCGCCACAACATCTTGCTGCGCTCTGTTTATAAGCTTCAGGACATCGGCATTTTCATGAGAAAATTGCGTTTCTTCCAAGTTTTTAAAAAAATCTAATGAGCCTGTGGATTGATTGTAATCGATGAAATCTATATCATTGGTCTTAAAGCTTGAATAAACCTGTTTCTGCGCCTTGAAAATATCTTTAGATAATTTACATGTTTTTTTAATGGAAACTTTGGCGATTAAATCACTTGTTTTTGTAATGTCTTTAACCGTGTAATCGGCCGGTCCGCTGCTTTTGGAAATGTCCACGGATTTTTTCGGCTTTTGATTAAACTCAACCGTTACAGAGCCTTCATTGGTTTGATAGACTATTGTGGCTTTATCTTCTTTATCCGAAAATTTTATTTCAGGTTTATTCATACTCATAGCCGTTCTCCTAATATTATATATTTATTATCCATAAATTTATTCTTTTTATCAAGCAGTGT
>JAJWCP010000099.1 GCA_021617435.1 Pseudomonadota bacterium | reverse complement strand
TATCAATATAATGCATTTTAGATTTAAACTTTTGGGCTATACTTTCTATTGTATCAAATTCAAAAACAATTACCGGAATATTTAATGTTTGGGCAACTTCTTTCAAAAAAGGAAGTTGTTTCTGCCATCCTGAAACGCATAGAGCTGAAATTTTACTTGGTATTATACAATGATTATAGTAATTAAGAATATCTTTGATTAGCAGTTTTGTAGAACGTCGCGAAGGGAACCAAAAACTTTGTTGTATCGGTAGATTATTAAATAGGACAATTTGTTTTTTTAATAAATCAAATTCTTCTTGTTTATAACTGTTCATAGGAAAGTTTGATAAAACGTTGTACTCCATCCGAGGTGTTCCTAAAACTGAAATTATTTCAACCGGAGCTTCTAATTTAACATCTTCATAATTTGCTATAAATTGCATTTTTTCATCATAATTTGATATATTTTGGCGGTTGTTTTTATCAGCTTGCTTAGCTAAATTGTATAGTATGTATTCAAAGAAAGAATCAGCAAAATAAACATCGGCAACAACCGTTAATTCTCCGTTTTTGAGTTCGCCTAATGTATAGAATCTGTATAATAAAACACGACCATGTCAAAATGTGACGTGGGGAGGTAATGCTATTGGTTAAGAATGGAGGTTTAACGGCGGGTTAAACGTTTGGCGGCGCCGGCAATTTGCAAAATGGTGTAACTTAAAATTTCTTCCGTGGGATAATTGGTGGTTTTGCAATTTCGTTCGCATTTATATAAAAGTTCAAGCACATTGTTTATATCTTTGCGCTTCCAAATTTTTAACTGCATGATTAAATCATTTTTCCGAAAAAACATAACCTGCGGACGAATAGCGGCAACTACGGCATCGGCGGTTTGACCGTTTTCAATCGCGGCGGCGGAGCTTAACAACTTAAAAAAATGATAAGTTAAATTACGAGTTAATGTAACCGGTTCTTCTCCCTCATGCAAAAGTTCCTGATAAGATTCCATGGCTTTGGCAGAGTTACCACCGGCGGTAAAATAACATAAATCTTCAAGTGATGAGCATGAGGTGTCGCTGATAGCGGTTTTTATATCTTCAAGCACAATATTGCGACGGGTGCCGAGATAGGTTGTTAATTTTTCAAGCTCACCAGTGCTGGCTTTGCGGTCAGCCGATAAGCGAGCACATAAAAGTTGCATGGCGCTTTGAGCAATGGTAATGCCATTTTTTTCTAAATATTCTTTGGCAAAGGAATAAATGGTGCCATCGCGGTCGTCATAACAGCCAATTAAACCTATTTCAGGGTTATCTTTGGCATAAGTTACCAGTGATGATTTGGTATTAATAGATGATGAGCTGACTATAACCAATGTATCGGAAGATGAATCCTTAAACAGCGCTTTAAAATGAGCGGTTAGGTTGTTGTTGCCGTCTTTAATAATGATGACACGCCTGCCGCCAAGCAAAGACTGCGCGTTGTATTCGCCGTACAGCTGCCCGATGTCTTTTTCAAGGCTGTCCATAGAAAAACTAACCACCCGAAAAGCGTCATTTAAATCAGGGCAAACCGACTTAGCCAACTGAGAGGCGTAATCTGCAACCATACCCTCATTAGTTCCGAAGATAACAAAACCTTTTATTGCTGGATTGGGTTTTTTAAGGTATTGGGCAATATCGGCAGGTTTTAAGTTCATTATTTTTTATCCGCGTTTTTATTTTGGGTTAAAGAAGCGTGAAAATAAGCGCCGATGCGTAATGAAATGTCATCAGAAAGCATACGCGCGGCATTTTTTTCAACTTTTTTCTGGGCAAAAGTGGTGGAATACGGATTGCCTAAAATATCATATCCGACATAAGCCAAGCTGTTGCCGCTAACCAATTGTTTGCCGGTTTGAACGTCATAAAGGCGGTATTTTATGGTGTAACGAACACGTTCACGGGTGGCGGTGATGTCATTTCGGAGCGCTTGCTGAACAACTTGTTTTTGTACGTTGTCAACGACCAAGCGATAAGATGGGTGAGCGGGTATGCCTTTGGGGGTAAAGTTGTCAATCAAATCATTACGAATCATCTGCCCGATGCGTTCGGCAATAGGTTCAACCTTAATTTTTGCCATTTCCTCAGTAATGGAAGTGTCAAATTCACCTTTATAATACCACTTTTCATCGGAAGTTCGTTCAACGTAAAGCGGCTTAAACCCGCAGGCTGATAAACAAAATATCAGCCAGCAGGCAATTAACACTATTTTTTTACTATGCAGCAACAATGTTTACAATCCTATTCGGTACAACAATTATTTTTTTAATTTCTTTGCCGGCAGTTTGGCGGGCAATATTTTCAAGGCTTAAAGCCGCGGTTTTAACATCAGATTCCGGCGCGTCTTTCGGCATTTCAATGGTGCCGCGCATTTTGCCGCAGAGTTGAACGGCAATGGTAACAACGTTATCTTGTGCCAATGCTTTATCGCCGGTCGGCCATTTGGCGTCAATCACCGAAGTGTTAAAGCCCATGCGCGCCCACATTTCTTCAGCCAAGTGCGGAACAAACGGACTTAAAAGCTTTAACAGGGTTTCATATAATTCCGCCGGTATTTTTTCAAGACCGGAGAGATAGTTGACATAAGTCATTAATGATGAAACCGCAGTGTTAAACTTCATTTGGTCAATGCGTTCGCTAACCTCTAAAATGCACTTGTGCATAGCGCGCAAATCAGCTTCAGACGGCGCCACTTTATAAACTTTTTTGAATAAGTTATAAATTTTGCCGACAAAGCGGTAAACGCCCATTAAGCTTTCTTCCGACCACATGGCAACCTGTTCAAACGGACCGATGAACATTTCATACAAGCGGAAGGTGTCGGCGCCGTAGTTATTAACTATGTCATCAGGATTGATAACATTGCCGCGAGATTTTGACATTTTTTCGCCGTTTTCAGCTAAAATCATACCATGCGAGGTGCGTTTGTTATATGGCTCTTTGGTCGGAACATAACCGCAATCATATAAAAACTTATGCCAAAAACGAGAATACAGCAAGTGGAGAGTGGTGTGCTCCATGCCGCCGTTGTACCAGTCAACATTCATCCAGTAGTCAAGAGCTTCTTTTGAGGCAAATTCTTTGCTGTTGTGTGGGTCGCAATAGCGCAAAAAGTACCATGATGAGCCTGCCCAGTTAGGCATGACATCAGTTTCGCGACTAGCATGTCTGCCGCATTTCGGGCAGGTGGTGTTGACCCAATCGGTGGCTTTTGCCAAAGGCGAATCGCCGTTGTCATTCGGCAGATAGTCGGAAATTTCCGGCAAGGTCAACGGCAAATCTTTTTCATCTAAGGGCTGCCAACCGCAATGTTCGCAATAAACCATCGGAATCGGTTCGCCCCAATAGCGTTGGCGGGAGAATACCCAGTCACGCAGCTTGAAGTTTACTTTTGCTCGTCCGAATCCGTGGTCGGTTGCGTATGCAATGGCTTTTTTCATACCGTCTTCTTTGTTTAAGCCGTTTAAAAATTCGGAGTTAATGTGCGGGCCGTCTTCTTCATAGGCTTTTTCAGAGATGTCGCCGCCGTCCAGAACCTGAATAATCGGCAGACTAAAGGCTTTGGCAAAATCGTAATCACGTTGGTCGTGAGCCGGAACCGCCATAATGGCGCCGGTGCCGTATCCGGTTAAAACGTAATCGGAAATATAAACCGGAATTTGCTCATTGGTGAACGGATTGCGCGCAGTAACGCCTTTTAATTCAACGCCGGTTTTTTCTTCACCAGAAGTGCGTTGTAAGTCAGATTTTTTGGCAGTGGCCGCAACATAATTTTTAATTTCTTCCTGATTGGTGAACAAATGCATATATTTGGTTACAAATTCATGCTCGGGTGCCAAAACCATGTAAGTGACGCCGAAAGCGGTATCGGGACGAGTGGTAAATACGGTTAATTTGTCGCCGGCAAAGTCAAAATCAAGCTCGGCGCCTTCAGAGCGTCCTATCCAGTTGATTTGTTGAGCTTTAACCCTGTCAACAAAGTCAAGCCCGTCTAAATCATTAATCAGACGGTCAGCGTATTTGGTAATGGCAATCATCCATTGTTCTTTATCGCGGCGGATAACTTCAGCGCCGCAGCGTTCGCAGTGGCCGTTGACAACCTCTTCATTAGCAAGACCGACTTTACAAGACGGGCACCAGTTGATAGCCATTTTATCTTTATAGGCCATACCGTGCTTAAACAGCTGAATGAACATCCACTGCGTCCATTTGTAATATTCAGGGTCAGAGGTGTTGATACATCTGTCCCAATCAAAACTAAAGCCGATAGATTTTAATTGGTGGGTAAAGTTTTTGATGTTGGCGGCAGTTGAAACAGCCGGATGAACACCGGTTTTAATGGCATAGTTTTCTGCCGGCAAACCGAATGCGTCAAAGCCCATCGGATATAAAACGTTATAGCCTTCCATGCGCTTTTTACGGGCGATAACATCAAGAGCCGTGTATGAACGCGGGTGTCCGACATGGAGTCCGGCGCCGGATGGATACGGAAATTCAACCAAAGCGTAAAATTGTTGTTTGGTTTTATCAATGTCAACATGATAGATTTTTTCATCTTCCCAAGTTTTTGGCCATTTGCTTTCAATGGTGCGGAAGTTGTAACGGTCTTCCAACTGCCACTGTTTTTGCCATTCTTCAAAAGTTTCTTTACCATTATAACGCGGATTGCCGCTCATCGTTTTTCTCCAGTTTTTCATTTTATCAAAAATATTGGCTTTAAATTATCGCAACACTGATAAAATTACAAGCCAAAACTATGTTATCAGCAACTTTTATTGCTTAAAAATCCGTTTGTAGATTGGTTAAAATGCTTGCAAAATTTTTCAGCAAGGTTAAATTTAATTGTTGAAAGGAAAAATTCATGAATATTCGCCGCCACTGTGTTGAAATTTTGCAATGTGTTTTGGAAGAAAAAATATTTTTTAACAGTCTAAAAACTGAGATTGAAGAAAAAAATCTGCCGTTTGCCAATATGC
>JAJWCP010000098.1 GCA_021617435.1 Pseudomonadota bacterium | reverse complement strand
TTCTGGTTTTGGTTACCGCCCTGATTTTGGTTGCCGCCGCCGGAACCGCCATTATTCGGATTGCCGTTTCCGCCGCCTTGGTTTCCGCCGCCGTTAAAACCGCTGTTTTGCGGACGCGGACCACCGGCTCCGTTGGGGTTGGCTTTAGCGCCGAGCCCTATTTTTGCTCCGACTGACGCCACTCCGCCCAAAACTTTGCCTTTCATACCGTCAACTTTGGCTTTAGCGCCGGAGGCTTCATAAACCGCGCCGCCGACTGAACCTGCCGCGCCGCCTGCCGCAAAGACGGTCTTCTTAGCCGCTTGCGCTGCCAAACCGCCAATTTTGCTACCGATAGCCGTGCCGCCGCCGCCACCGGAAATGTCACTGGCAAGGTCATTAATTTGAGCAACCAGCTTAAAGGCAAACAAACAGCAAGCCACCAAAACTAAAAAGTCTGTGCCGCTGATGTCCATCAATTCTTTTAACTCGTCAACATTAGAGCCGTTAATTGCCGCTTCCAGCTCGTCCATGCCGCCTTTACTGCCGGTTAATCCCTGCGCGATAAGCTCTGAATTTAAGCCGATAATAATGCCCATCATCACAAAGTTGAAAAAGGCGTTCATAAATATTTTCCATCCCGCGTTTGCGTATTGTTTAGTTACCTTAAACGGCCATGAGGCAATCAAAAACGGCAATAGCGCGCAGAAAATACCAAACCTGACTACCGAGTCTAACAAATAAAAACTTGCCGCCAAAATAATCAGCCACCCGAAGGCAAATACAAGCGCGCCCTCAATCAACATTGAAAAGTCAGGCAAAATATGCGCTGCCGCATGGGTGGAAATACACATCAATGATGAGCCGATTGCCGGCATCTGTGCCGCCGTACGGTTAAACAACTTGATGGAGGCCATAACGCTCGCAAGCAGATTTTGCCCGATTACGCCGCTTGGCATTGCTGACATTTCCTCATTGGTCAAGCCCTTAAATGTTGCGGTATTGGCGTCCTTATCCAACATCAGCTCAATACCAAACTCCAGCCCGGCTTGCATTAACGGGTTAATTACGTAGTTATACACATAAGCCGGGTCGGTCAGCAACCATGCCGCCACTAAAACCTTAAAGCCCTGCACCATCAATGTTGACAAATATTTCGGAGTATCTTGTTTGGTAAAAGCGCTCACTACCATTAAAGTATGATAAGCCACAAACAGCGCCAACACAATCAAAATTAGGCTTCTGAAACTTGATGCCAAGGCGTTAAATGACTTGGTGGCAATAGTCTGGTCGGTGTTTAAAATAACATTAAACAGCGGGCAGAGTATACATGTCTGAATTTGCGCATATTTAACCGGCAACGGAACGCAACCTTTTGAAGCGCCGGTTTGCGCTTTGCCGTTTTCATTGGTAACGGTGTATATAACTTTGTCAACCGGACACTCTTCTCCCTCTTCAAGTTCAACTGCGCAAGATAGAGTTACATAGTTGCCGGGGTTAAGCGCGGTGAGCAAATTTTTCACAATGGAATGCTGTCTGACCACAGCCATTAAATCACTTTCAATGTCTTCCGCCATGGCAACGGCTTTATCGGCTCCGTTTTGCGGATTGCGCTCAATACCGGCTTGCTTGCGGGCTTTACCGGCAATTTTATCCCAGTGCAAATCGGTATCTGAAAAGTCAATGGAAAGATTAATCTGAAATCGCGGATTGCTTGCGGTGGCTTGCTCTTCTTTGGTCCATCTCAATATTCTAGTTGCGGCGCCGTTGTTCCACTTAATAAAATCAGAGTATTTTTGATTGCGAGTTTGCGCCATTAGCTTATCGGTAAGTTTTTTGACTACGCCGTCATAAGTATCGCCGACCGGAATCGGAGTATTGCCGGTTATTGACTGTTTTGCGATTCTTTCCGCTTCCGCCTGTGAGAGCGAATAGGTGTATGACTTGCTTTTAAATGAGTTGAGTTTATTCTGATAAGTACTGGTTAAAGTTCTTAAAGTCGCAAGCTCAGTGTTTATTTTAGCAAGCAATCCGTCAATTTCCTTATCGGTAAATTGTTCCAACTTGGTGTTATTGGCAGCCTGCGCCGATTCTGGAAGTATGCCAAATGCTATAAACGCGGCAATCGCCCCGCCGGCAATAAAGCGAAAACTATTTTTTATTATGTTTGTCATCTTTGGTATCCTTATTAGCCAAAGGGTTGCCCAAAATTCTAACAGCAAAAACTAAAGCCACAATAACCGAAACTGCGGCAAATGCCAGCATATAAGGGCTTGCCATAAAGTTAAACACGCCTGAATATAATGCGGCGCAAACCACGGCAAACATAATAAAACTGGTTAAAAGCGACTTCATTTTTACCTCATACTTACAATCAATTTGTATTTTATCATAAAAATACGTCATATTGTGTTACAATATCATTAAATTACTTAAACTTTCCGCTTTTCAAAAATCTAAAACATGCTTCCAAAACTTCCGGATTGTTAAACACGTTGCAGTATGTGTTTTTTATAGTCACGGATTTAGAGGCAAAATCTTTTTCGTTAACTTCAAGTTTAAGCGGCATGCTCTTAAAATTTTCCACAATCGGCGAAAAAAGTTTTTGCGTCCATGTCTCGCAAAAAATCAAACCGATGTCAGTTTCTTTTGGCAGTCGCGAAATTGATTGTGCGTCCAGTGGTCGGCACTCTTTCAACATCGGACCAAAAATCCAGTTAAATGGAGCAAAGCGGGATAATATATCAAAAAAATCGCTGCCGCGGTTAATCGGATTAACGTTAATCACTCTGTTTATCTTAAAATTATCCTGCCAACCGTAAGTATTGGCAATTAACATCCTGAGCAACAAACAACCGGCGCCTTTAGTTACAAATGACACTTTATTAATATCTTCACAGTGATTTAAAAAGAACTCAAGCTGCCTGATGTGATATTTCATAGGCTTACGAGTGGATGGATAATTAATGGCCGCCACGTTATAACCTTCATTAACCAGCATCTTCCATAACGGACGGAAAATGCTTTTGGTTTCGCTAATTCCGTGCAGCAAAATTACCAACTCACCCTTTTGACGCGGAATTTCATATACTTCTATACATTTAACAAATGCTTTGCGGCAGGTTTCAAATGAACCTTCGGCTCTTTTAATATCCCACTTGTCAAGCAGGCGATAGATTTTTGAATGACAATTACGTTGAATACGCCATTTCTGATAAAAAAATACGTCTTCCCAAAATTGCGAGCCGCCAAAAGTAAAAAAGTTAAATTTCATCTCAGGAGTCCTTTTAAATAGAGTATGCCGTCACCGATTATTGTAATGCCGCCTGATTCGGAATCGCGGTAATGGTAACGCGCGAGTCGTTATCGCCGGTGGATTCTATTAAAATCTGAATGGCGCGTTTATCCCTGAAATAGGTCATCTGACTAATGCGGGCGCGCACAACCGCAATCTCTGTCCACCGATTTCGTGGCATTTCCAATACATAAAAGTCAAAAACACGACTCGCGTTATACGGCGCGGTAAATACCAAGCTGCCAATCCAGTTGTCGCCGCTGCCCAAAGCCTTAGTGTCGCCAAGCTCTAAAAAAGCTTTCTCTGGAAACGGAATATCCGGAAAATTAGCAAACGCCGGTGGCACCGGAGAACCGTCAACCCCATTTAAATCCAAGGGCTTGGAGGCGCATCCGGTGAGTCCCAAACACAGAATCGCAATCATTATTTTTATTTTTATAGTATTTACAGTCATTTAGCCAAAAACTCCCTATTTGTGCTCACTATTATAAACGTTTATGGTTAATAAAAAGAAAACAAGGACTGATTTCAGAGGAAAGATTGTATTAATAAAATTCAAGCAGAATCAAAAGGTTGTGAAAAATGCATTAAAAACGTCAATTTTTTATAAAAAATCTATTGACAAGGAGAGGGGAATATCATATAAGGGCAATCACCGACCGGAAGGGCGGTAGTTATAAAAGATAGTAGATAAGAAGAGGATATACAGGCTGCAGGCTGAGAAGCGCAAAAGTCTGTATATGGAACCTAGAGAAATTCTTTATGAGTAATATATAGGCAGGATGAACGATTAGATTAATTGTTTAGAATTAAGATGAGAGTTTGATCCTGGCTCAGAACGAACGCTGGCGGCAGGCTTAACACATGCAAGTTGAACGGGAATGGTTAAGTAGCTTGCTATTTAATCATGAGAGTAGCGCACTGGTGAGTAACACGTGGGAATATACCTATTGGTGGGGGACAACAGTTGGAAACGACTGCTAATACCGCATAAGCCCTAAGGGGGAAAGATTAATTGCCGATAGATTAGCCCGCGGAAGATTAGGTAGTTGGTGGGGTAAAGGCCTACCAAGCCTACGATCTATAGCTGGTCTGAGAGGACGATCAGCCACATTGGAACTGAGACACGGTCCAGACTCCTACGGGAGGCAGCAGTGAGGAATATTGGGCAATGGAGGGAACTCTGACCCAGCCATGCCGCGTGAGTGAGAAGGTCTTCGGATTGTAAAGCTCTTTTGTGCAGGAAGATGATGACAGTACTGCAAGAAAAAGCACCGGCAAACTTCGTGCCAGCAGCCGCGGTAATACGAAGGGTGCGAGCGTTGTTCGGAATTACTGGGCGTAAAGGGTGTGTAGGCGGTTAGGTAAGATAGCGGTGAAATGCCGAGGCTCAACCTCGGAATTGCCGTTATAACTATTTGACTAGAGTGATAGAGAGGATATTGGAATACCCAGTGTAGAGGTGAAATTCGTAGATATTGGGTAGAACACCGGTGGCGAAGGCGAGTATCTGGCTATCAACTGACGCTGAGGCACGAAAGCATGGGGATCAAACAGGATTAGATACCCTGGTAGTCCATGCTGTAAACGATGAATGCTAGTTGTTGGTGGGAACATCAGTGACGCAGTTAACGCGGTAAGCATTCCGCCTGGGGAGTACGGCCGCAAGGTTAAAACTCAAAGGAATTGACGGGGACCCGCACAAGCGGTGGAGCATGTGGTTTAATT
>JAJWCP010000004.1 GCA_021617435.1 Pseudomonadota bacterium | reverse complement strand
GCAATCGGCGCGAGTCGTTCTTTTGCTTGGCGAGCAACATCAAAAATTGTGGCAGATTGTGCGGGATAGTTTGTATCCTTTGGTGCCGCCGGAAAAGCGGGCGGCGACGGAAAGCAAAATTCAAGAATCGTTTGCGGCGGGGTATGGCACAATTTTGTTTTTTGAAGATACAGAGGCTTTGGAAGATATGCAAAACAAGTTTCCGCTTTATAATGATAAATTCAGTATTTGGGCGGAGCAGGCAAACGGTATGTTGCAGTACGCGGTGTGGACGATGCTTGCCGCTGCTGGAATTGGGGCGAGCTTGCAGCATTATAATCCGCTGATTGATGAAAAAGTTAAACAAACATGGAAATTGTCGGAATTTTGGCAGTTAAAAGCGCAAATGCCATTTGGGGGGATAACAACTCCGCCAACGGATAAAACTTTTATATCGCTTGCAGAAAAATTGAAGGTTTTTGCCTGAAATAAGGCAGAAAAATTTAAAAGCTCCGGCTGTTTTTTAATTAAATTTTTACTTCGCAAGGCTAAAAATATATCTGAAGTATAGTATGTTACAAAAATGTGAATATTTTGCCATAATCGGCGGAATATCTGGATTTTTAATGCTTTTTGTGCTACGATACAAAATATATTAAGTAGGCGTGCGAGGTAAAACTATGTATTTATGGGTTGTAATAGCAACGTTTATTACCATCTTGCTGTCATATAATTTGTCAGTAAGACCGGATATGGATAGGGCTTATGCGGAAACGCGAGCCAGTGTTGCTATTGCTAAATTCAGAGCATTGCACAACGGGGTTAAAGACTATTTAAATTCTCAAGCGCCTGAAAAAACAGGTCAGACTCGTGTAACATATTATCCCGGTACCGGTGTGAATGTTTCAACACCGGAAGGTTCGCAAGCTTCATCCTTAACAGATGAAGACATCAGAAATTATTTGCCGGTCGGCTATATTAAGGCAGATGAAACCTTAGACGATATTGCCAACATTACCGGCGGCGGAAAAATTGTCAGTAAGGTTTTTTGCT
The DNA here is from genome assembly GCA_021617435.1 of Pseudomonadota bacterium. Taxonomy (GTDB): domain Bacteria; phylum Pseudomonadota; class Alphaproteobacteria; order RF32; family CAG-239; genus CAAFZY01. Next base: position 28,000 of record JAJWCP010000004.1, on the reverse strand, counting down.
TTGACGAGGGCGAAACCAATGTACAATGCACTTCCGAAGTTGAAAGCTGTTGCAGCAATGAATGTATTGCCGATGACGATTGTTCCAGTATATATGTTGTTTCGTTTACACAAATGCCTACAAGGTGGATTAATAAAGTTTCCAATATGCCGAATGCCGATATGATGGGCGCCCTAACCCATATGCGCGGTTATGGCAAAGATATCGGCTATACCGATATTAAAAACGGCAAAGTGATTTTGAGCGGCGGACAAGCCGTTCAGCATTATGACGAGCACGGCAATCCGGTTGGCGAACGAGCTTTTGAAAGTTTTGAAATTTTCGGAGCAATTAAAAACGACGTTGATTTTCAGGATATGGGCTGTGACAAAGAAAATGTTCATTGCTTGTTTGCAATACAACAAATTTACGGTTAGGAGAAAACAAATGAAAACGCAATATAAAAACTTTATCAGTAAAGTGAACCAGACCGGCAGCCTTATGATTGAGGCAATGGCAATGTTGGCGTTAATTTCATTAGTTACGCCTACTTTGTATAAAAAGTCGGCTGAACGAACAACCGAATTGCAGGATATTAACACCGCAACGCATGTTCGCACCATTATGAAAGCGGTTGACAGCTATGTTACCGCCAACTATCAGAGCTTGCTTGAAGATCAGCTTCGTAACGACGGCGCCGTTTATGAAGTTGACCTTGAACACGGAGGAACAACCGGCGGTATTCATGACTTTTTCCCATACGGCTATAAGTTTGATGATTTGAAAAACTTCGGTATGCCGAAAGTTATGTTAAAACGGCAAGGGTTATCAATTACCTCTTTTGTTCAGTTGCCTAAAAAGACCGATATCGGCGAAATGCGCGCCGCTCGTATTGCCTCAATGGTAGGCAGCAACGGCGGTTATGTTACCGACAGCAAAAACGCGCAGGGCGTGGGCGGTGTTTGGAGTTTAACGCAGGCCGATTTGGACGCCTTAGGGTTTGATACCAACAAGGGCTCGGTGGTTGTGGCGTCATCCGATGCTATTAATTCGGCCTCTTCCGGCGCGCTTGAAAATGAAAAATATTTGCAAAGAACTCGTGTCGATTCGCAAGACCAGTTATGGCGCAACACAATGGTTACCGACCTTTATATGGGCGGTGTTACCGGTGTTGACGATATGTATAAAATTTTGGGTGTTGACCAGTTGATTATGGGTAGCACCGACACGGTAAACAACGAGGAAAGCTTAGTTTTAACCGATGCTGCTCAGGGCGGCGGTTCAGCATGGATGGCTGGTACGTTGTCAGCCTTAAACAATGCGTTTAAAATTGATGGTACCTCTGAACTACCTATTTTGACCTTTGCCGATGAAGAAGGCACAATTATGTCAGCGGATTCGCACGTTTTTAATGTATTTCCTACTGCGGATGGAGTTGGGCTTGAGATTAATGGGGACGATTCCAGTGTTCGTACTGATTATGCTACCACGATTAATAATGACTTAACCGCTACCGGCGATACCCTAGTGGCAAGCAGTGGTACCGATACTTCGTTTAAGGCAGGTCCGGACGGACGTTACATTACGGCTGACGCCTCAAAAGTTTTGTTGCAAAACGGACAGGTTCAAATTTTGGATGATGACGGCAATGGCGCGGTAACCAATATTGCTGGCAGAGCTAATATTACCGGCGCGACTACGGTGGGCACCAAACCTACAGATGCCACGGATGGCGGTATGGAGGGCATACATAACAATTATCAGCTTAAAGTTTACGGTACTGGTAACGCTTATGTGGCAAATGACTTGGTTGTCGGCAACACTTTGTATACTAAAAAATTTAATACTGCAGAACTTCATGCCGGCGGCGATTTGTTGGCCGGTGATGAAGCTCGTTGGCTGCATGCGACCGCAAGCGGCGTTAAAGTTACGGATCCGACCGATTCCGCTAATGATAGAACCCGCATGGAAATTACGCAAGATGTGACCGCTTTATATAACAGAGAGGGGCGTGATTCTGCAAACGGCGGCGAGATGGTGTTGGGGGCGAGCGCTTCTCGCTTAACTGGAAACGATATGGTTGAACTTTATACCAACAAGGATAACGGTGAAGTTCAGTTACAAGATAAAGCTTTGGTTATCAGAGGCAAAACTGAAACGAGCGGCGGCAGAAATGCAATTATCAGCGCAGACGCCGATACGATAGATTTTAATGCTAACACCACTTCAGTTAATGACGGCGTATTTCAGGTTAGACGTGAAGATAATGCCGCCGGCATGCAGAACAGCTTGTATGTGAACCCGAATGAAAATACTAACCAAGGTTTGGTTTTGGCAGAGGCTAACCGCACCACGGTTAGACCGCGAGGCAATGACGGTATTTTTGATGTTCAGGATGAGGATGGTAAACGAGTTTTGAATGTTATGCCGAACGGGCTTAATGGCGAAACAGTGAATGTAGGATATAACTCATATACTCGCCCGATTGGTACAGTTGATGTGGATAAAGAAAGTGTTAGTTTCTCAGATGTAACCGGTAATTCGGCTTATCGGGTTGTTGAAGTTGACCTTGACAGGTCATTGGCGCAAAAAACGAATGATGACAATCCGACGAGAGGAAGCGTTTATATTCGTCGCGGCGCGGTTGAATTAGAATCGCCAAGCGGCACCGGATATGAGGCTGATGCCGGTTATGGTTATATTGAAGCCGGACGTTTTGTGGCTAACACTAAATACAAAGATGGTGTTATTGATAATCCGTCAGCTGCATATTCAAGCGACTACGACTGCCCAGACGGCGCGTGGTGTACATCTGATAGAGTTGCTTATGACCGCTATATGGTTAATCCGGCATACACTTCAGTTATGCACGATATTAAACTCACAACCCGCGGCGGCGCGCGTTTAAGCGATATTTTGCCTGACTTTATTAATAAAGGTATTTATGTGGTAAACAACACTTATAAAGATACCGGTTTCAGCCTTGATAGTATTACGGCAACAGCTAGTGATGGCGGTCAAATTTCAGCAACCGCAGGCGCGCCAGTTGAAGAAGTTGGCAATGGCACTTTATCTGATAAAAATCAATGGGCATCACCGTTTTTGGGTGTGGTGCCGGCGCCGTTATGTCCTCCGGGGCATGCCCGCGTGATTACGATTACGCCGGCAGGTTTTCAGATGTCACAAGCCGGACAAATGGTTAAAACTAAGCATTATGTAGGAGCTAAAGGCAGTGATTATCGTTTCAATGTTGATGAAAGGGCAAATTTGAATGAGCTAGGGCTGGTTAATAATATAGACATGGCAGATCCACAGAAAACAATTACCGGCGCGCAGTATTATCATAATACAATTACGGATACTGCCGGTAACACTCGCGACCTTTATTATTTAGGTCACGCGAATGAACCTACATTAACTAAGTCAAATAATGATCCGTATTCACCGCAGCCGCTTTATTTCCAGCAAAGCACTTGGCTGAAGAGTAAAGTACAACCGCAGTCTAATAATAAAGCAGGTTCATGTAACCCAACATTAGGTAGCGGTGAAGGTTGTACAGACTTTGTAGGATGGTCGGCAATTATGGGCTTTATTTATCCGGCAAGTTTGTATGACAATATTATTAAAGCGGTTGTAGGAACTCAGCCTAAGGATGAAGATGTTTACTGGAATGTCTTTCCGGTTAAAGCCAAAACATTGGAAGCATACGCTACGGTTTATTGCTACTTTGACCGTACTAATCTTTATAATTCAGGCATGAAAGGTGAGTATACCGATCAGTATGACCAGTTAAACTCATTCAGAACAGGTCGTACAAAACCGAACAATACTTATACCAACAGATTGGATGATCCGACCTTAAAATATAAAGAACCGTGGTAATCGGCACACAAAAACCAAACAGCCTCTGCTTAAATCAGAGGCTGTTTTTTTGAATATATAAATACAAAAAATCAAAAGCATATCGTTAATATAATCCGGATTAGACTAATTTGGATTATATTACAAGAGGAAAATAATAAAAAAGGAGCTGTTTTGTTTACAGCTCCTTTTAAGAGGAATTGTTTAATGCCTAATATGAGCGGGCGTAAATAACGTCTAAAGTGGCGTCATCGCCGGTTAATAAGCATTTGCCGGTAGTTCCGCTTTGGTCAAACGGAATGCAGCGAATGGTTATTTTCATGGCTTTTAAAATTTCTTCCGTTTCGGGTTTGGCGTTCCATTTACCGCGAACAAAAGCAACTTTGCCATGCTTGCCGTCTTCAATCCACTCATTGTTTTGAGCAAAATAAGCCTTAAACGCTTCCGGCGCGGTAATGTCGGTGCGGATATTATCAAGCAAACGCTGCTTGGCTTTGGCGAACATATTGTGCTGAATGTTTTGTAAGCGCTCACCGATATTGGCAATAAATTCAGCGGATTTAACAGGCTCTTTGCCTTCAGGTGTTCCAAGCTTTAAGCGCTCGCGAATCATCATGCCGCCTGATTCAACATCACGCGGACCTATTTCACAAATAACCGGAGCGCCTTTGCGGGTCCATTCCCAAAACTTGTCAACGCTTGACTTGTTGCGTTTGTCAGTTTTAATTCTGATATTTTTGCCAAAGGCGGTTTGCTTGCTTAACTGTTGTGTTAAGCTGTTGATATAAGCCATAACTTTTTCTTCATCTTCCGGCTTTTTGATTACCGGAACAATAACAACCTGATATGGCGCAATGGCAGGCGGAACAACCATGCCTTCGTCATCGGCATGGGTCATGATAACGCCGCCGATTAAACGGGTTGAAACGCCCCATGAGGTAGTGTAAGCGTATTCCGGCTTGTTATCCTTGTTGATAAAGGTAATGTTGGCGGATTTGGCAAAATTCTGCCCTAAAAAGTGCGAGGTTCCGGCTTGTAGGGCTTTGCCGTCCTGCATCATCGCTTCAATGCAGTAGGTGTCAATCGCGCCGGGGAATTTTTCATGCTCGGGCTTGCGGCCGGCAATAACCGGCATGGCTAAAATATCTTCCGCAACTTTGCGGTAAACTTCAAGCATCTGTTTGGTTTCAGCCTCAGCTTCTTGCGCGGTGGCGTGGGCGGTGTGTCCTTCCTGCCACAAAAATTCACGCGTGCGTAAAAACAGACGCGGGCGCATTTCCCAACGCACTACGTTTGCCCACTGATTAATCAAAACCGGCAGGTCGCGGTATGATTTAATCCATTTTGAAAACGAATCGGCAATAATGGTTTCGCTGGTCGGGCGTACGATTAACGGTTCATCAAGTTCCGAATCGGGGGTTAATTTGCCGTCTTTCATGGTTAAACGCGAGTGAGTTACAACCGCCATTTCTTTGGCGAATCCTTCAACGTGCTCAGCCTCTTTTTGAAAGAAGGAGAGCGGAATAAACAGCGGAAAATAAGCGTTTTCATGTCCGGTTGCTTTAAACTCGCAGTCAAAAGCTTCACGGATGCAATCCCAAATGCCGTATCCCCACGGTTTGATGACCATGCACCCCGGAGAAACGGAGTTTTCCGCCATGTCGGCTTCGGCCACAACGGCCTGATACCATTCGGGATAGTTGGTTTTTCGGTTTATTTTAAGTGCCATAATCTTTTCCTTAATTTCTTAATTCTCCGCCGGTTTTTTTGCCGACTTCGTTAATAACTTTATTCATCAGATTTTCAATATCTTTATCGGTAAAGGTTTGTTCTTTGGGTTGGAATGTAATGCTCAAAGCCACCGATTTTTTATCAGCCGGAAGATTTTCGCCTTCGTAAATATCAAAAATCCGCACATCGCTGATATAATTGCGATCAGCATTTTTAGCCGCGGCTAAAATATTGGCGGCGGTAACGTCTTTATTGACCACAAATGCCAAATCTTTATCTACCGGTTGAAATTGCGAAAGTTCCAATTTCTTTTTGGCTTTGTCATGACCGCCGCGCGGCAGCGGAATGTTATCAAGATATACTTCAAACGCCATTACTCGGCCTTTTATGCCCAGTTTTTTGGTAACGGCAGGGTGCAATTCGCCAAAATATGCCAAAACATTTTTGCCCAAACGCAAAGCGCCGCTGCGTCCGGGGTGATAATAAGCCGGAGCGTCAGTAGTAATCTGCGGGTTTTCAAACGGACCTTTGGCGGCGGCGATAGCGGCAATCGCATCGGCTTTAACGTCAAAAGCATCAAAACTGCGAGAAGCGCCAGACCAATCTTTTTTGCCGGTTAAGCCGATTCTGATGCCGGCGGCAACCGTCATTTGCTCATTGGGGTGACGGCCGAAAAATTCGGGTCCGACCTCAAAAATTGATATATTGCCGTAGCCGCGGGCAATGTTGTTTTTGGCGCCGAGCAACAGGTTAGGCAGTAATGACGGGCGCATTTCATTTAAGTCCGCCGCAATCGGGTTTTGCAACAAAATTTTTTCAGGCTGATTGTTTTTGTGGAAGGTGCCGGCAATTTCCGAATCGGTAAAGCTCCAAGTTACGGTTTCATACATGCCGCGCGAGGCAAGCTCATGTTTAACGGTAACGATGTTCATTTGCCGCGGAGTTAAAACCTGTTTGGGGAATTTGTCATGCGGCAGGCTTTCCGCCGGAATTTCATCAAGCCCAATCATGCGGACAACTTCTTCAACCAAATCATGCTCGCCTTCAATATCGCCGCGCCAGGTTGGCGAAACGGCTTTAATTTTATCGCCTTCGTTTGAGGTTTTGAAACCGAGATGATTTAAAATTTCGGTGATTTTTTCAGCGGAAACATCAAGTCCGATAAAGTTTTTAAGCCGTGACGGACGGATATAAGCAACCCGTTCTTTAACATCTTCAGAGCCGCAAACTTCAATTTCAGAAGCTTCGCCGCCGCAAATGTCTAAAATCATCTGTGTGGCGTAATCAGAGCCGGAAATATTTGATTTAGGGTCAACCCAGCGTTCATAACGATAGCGCGAATCGGACTCAATGGCAAATTTACGTCCGGTGCGGGCAATGCATTCGGGCTTAAACAATGCGCATTCCAAAAACACGTTGGTGGTTTCGGGCAAGCAGCCTTTTTCGGCGCCGCCCATAATGCCGCCCAAGCACTGAATGCCGGCGTCGTCGCAAATGCCTAATGACTGATTGTCAAGGGCGTATTCTTTTTCTTCCAATGAGGTGAATTTTTCGCCGTCATGGCACATTCTGACCGTGATGTTGCCACAGAGTTTGTCGGCGTCAAAAACGTGCAACGGGCGCGCCAAATCATAATTGATGTAGTTGGTAATATCAACAAGCGGCGAAATGGAGCGCAAGCCGATGGCGGTTAAGCGGTCTTTCATCCATTTAGGAGTTTGCGCTTTGTTGTTTACGCCTTTAATGTAACGTCCGGTATAAGTCGGGCAGGCGTCAGGGCATTCAACCTTAACGGAAACGGGGCTTTTATACGAGCCTTTAACTTCATGGATTTTAAGCGGTTTTAAGGTGCCTAATCCGGCGGCCGCCAAATCACGCGCAATGCCGCGCACGCCTAAACATTCGGCGCGGTTGGGAGTGATTGAAACCTCAATAACCGGATCAATGTTAAGAACTTGTTCGGCAGGCAGTCCTAAAGCGGTGTTTGCCGGAAGCTCAATAATTCCGGTGTGGTCTTCGCCAACGCCGAGTTCTTTTTCGGAGCACATCATGCCAAAGCTCTCGGTGCCGCGGATTTTGCCGACTTTTAAAACTTCGTTATAGCACGGAATTAAGGTTCCGACCGGAGCAAAAATACCGATTAAACCTTCTTTCATGTTAGGAGCGCCGCAAACCACCTGTAATTTTTCAGAACCGGTGTTGACGGTTAATACATGCAGATGATCCGAATCGGGGTGCATGGCAACATTTTCGGCACGAGCGGTGATAAAGCCATGCAAATGTTCTGCCGGATTGATGACTTCTTCAACCTCAAGTCCGATTTTGGTTAAGGTTTCGGCAATGGTGTTGACATCAGCAGCGGTGTCAAGATGCTCTTTAAGCCATGATAAAGTGAATTTCATCGTGTTAATCCTCCGTTATTGCTTAATCCGCCGGTCATAGATGAAAAGTCAAGCGGCGCAAAACCGTAATTTTTTAACCAACGAACATCAGATTCAAAAAATGTGCGTAAATCCGGAATGCCGTATTTGAGCATGGCTAAGCGGTCAATGCCCACGCCGAACGCGAATCCTTGATATTCATCAGGGTCAATGCCGCCGGCTTTTAACACATTGGGGTGAACCATGCCGCAACCTAAAATTTCAAGCCAATCATTGCCGGCGCCGATTTTAAGCTCGTTTTTGGTCTTTAAGCAACCGATGTCAAGCTCGGCGGAAGGTTCGGTAAACGGAAAGTATGACGGACGGTAACGTACCGGAATTTCATCAAGTTCAAAAAAGGCTTTAACAAAGTCATACAAGCAGCCTTTTAAGTTGGCCATGGTGGTAGTTTTATCAATAACCAAGCCTTCTACCTGATGAAACATCGGGGTGTGAGTGGCGTCATAGTCGGAACGATATGTGCGCCCCGGAGCAATAATGCGAATCGGCGGTTTTTTGTTTTCCATGGTGCGAATTTGCATGCCGGAAGTGTGAGTGCGGATAACATACGATTTATCCATGTCAAACGCTTCGTTAGCATCGTGCGGAAGATAGAAAGTATCCTGCATTTGGCGGGCAGGGTGGTTGGCTGGCATATTAAGGGCGTTAAAGTTATGAAACTGGTCTTCAATATCCGGTCCTTCGGCAACTTCAAAGCCCATTTGCCCGAAAATAGCGACAACTTCTTCATAAATTTTGGAAACAGGGTGAATACGTCCCTGAACTTCAGGGCGAATCGGCAGCGTGACGTCAATTTTTTCAGCCGCGAGCTTTTGGTTTAATTCGGCGGTTGCCAAAATTTCTTTGCGGGCAGTTAACGCCGTTTCAACTTCGCTTTTTAAAATGTTAATTTTTTTACCGAAATCAGCTTTTTCTGCCGGAGATAAAGCTCCCAATCCTTTTAATTTTTCGGTAATAGTACCTTTTTTGCCCATGGCGGAAACTCTGACTTCGTCTAATGATTTAATGTCTTGAGCCTCGTTGATGCTGTGCAAAATTTGTGTTTTCAGACTTTCTAAATCTTCCATTATTTTAACCTTTATACGTAAAAAGAGCCGACTTGGATTGCCAAGAGAGCTCTTTTACTTAGTTTTTATGATATTACTGTATCTGTGCTTATTTTTTAAGAGCCGCTTTGGCAGAATCTACCAGTTTAGCAAAAGCTTGGGGCTCTTTTAAAGCGATATCAGCGAGAACTTTACGGTCAAGTTCGATGCCGGCTTTAACGAGCCCGCTGATAAATCGGGAATAAGTCATATCATGCAGACGGGTTGCGGCATTAATACGCTGAATCCACAACGCGCGGAAACTTCTTTTCTTTGCGCGGCGGTCACGGTAAGCATATTGCAAACCTTTTTCAACCTTTTCAACAGCAACTCTGAATACATTTTTATTACGACCGGTGTAACCTTTGGCCATACCAAGAATTTTCTTGTGGCGAGCATGAGCGGTCATACCTCTTTTAACGCGTGACATATCTTAATCCTCCTTACAAATACGGTAAAAACTTTTTGACAATCTGAACATCAGCTTCGTTCAATAAAACGGAGCCGCGAGCCTGTCTTTTCATTTTCTGAGATTTGCAGAAGAGGCAGTGTCTCTTAAATGCATAATTTCTTTTAATTTTGCCGGTTCCGGTAACGCTGAAGCGTTTCTTGGCGGCACTTTTTGATTTTAATTTAGGCATTTTAAAATCCTTTCTGAAAATGGATTAATATTTAAGCGGTCAGGCATGCCAAACAGCCCGAGCCACTCGTTCAAAGCAAGTATATACTCTTTTGTGTTTTAAAATGCAAGCAAAATTTTGGCGCTTGCAACATTGCCGGATTTATTTTTTAAACAATAAGTTACTGTTAAAATAATCAATACCCATGGCAGACTTAACATCATGCAAAGTATTTGAGGCGGTTTCGCGCGCCTTTAAGCTTCCGCTTTGCAACATGCTGAAAATTTCGCCGATATCGGAGGCCAGTTGCTCGCGCTTTTCGCGAATCGGTTTTAATTCATTTTGCAAAATTTCATTCAAAAAGCGCTTAACCACGCTGTCGCCCAATCCGCCTTTTTGGTAATGAGCCTTCAGTTCCGCCAAATTTTGGTAAGCAGGCAGAAAAGCGGCAAAATGTTCGTCTTTGCAAAAAGCGTCAAGATAAATAAAGACCGGATTATTCTCCGTGTGGCCGGGGTCTTCAACCCGCAAATGAGTGGGGTCGGTGAACATGCTCTGCACTTTTTTCTTAATGTCGTTTGACGAATCGGAAAGATAAATACAGTTGCCCAACGATTTGCTCATTTTAGCGGCGCCGTCAAGCCCCGGAAGGCGCGAGCAGATGCTGCTTTCAGGCAGAACGGCAGTCGGCTCAACCAAAACCGGACGGTAAACGGTGTTGAACGAGCGCACAATTTCGCGGGTTTGTTCAATCATGGGGAGTTGATCTTCGCCTACCGGAACAAGATTTGCCTTAAAAGCCGTGATGTCGGCAGCCTGACTAATCGGGTAGGTTAAAAATCCGACCGGAATGCTTTGCTTAAAGCCGCGCATATGAATTTCGTTTTTAACCGTCGGATTGCGCTGCAGGCGAGATAAGGTTACCAAATTCATGTAGTAGAATGAAAGCTCGCACAGCTCCGGAATTTGCGACTGAATAAAGATGGTTGATTTTTGAGGGTCAAGCCCGCAAGCCAAATAGTCAAGCGCAACTTCTGAAATGTGGGTGCGAACTTTGTTGATGTCATCGGCGTTGTCGGTTAAAGCCTGAGCGTCGGCAATCATGATATAAATATTGTGATATTTGCCGCTGTTTTGCATTTCAACACGGCGCTTTAATGAGCCGACATAGTGGCCTAAATGTAATTTTCCGGTGGGTCTGTCACCCGTTAAAATCGTGTCCATAATTAAACTCCTTGTTTTTTATTTCAATTAAACCAAAGGCTCCGCCTTGTCAAGGTTATCTTGCATTTGCAAATTTTTACCTATTGACATATTAGACAAATAATTCTATAATCACCTTGTTTACTTGAAAATATGTTCATTATTATGTTGAAAATTCGGTTGGTTTTAGGTTGTCAGCTTAAAAGCAGTCAGAAAATGCAGCAGAAAATGAAAATTTTGCGGTGAGCAATCGTTGGTGTGGCTTTCTGCCATCTCCCCTGACGGTTTATCTAAAGTTGTTCTATCGGAGAGTAGACGCCATTAAAATTTTTTTACTTATGGCAAAGTTTTTTAGTGTTCTGTTTGACGTAGTAGGAAGCATCCTGCTGAGCGTTGTTCTGGTGGTTGTTTTTTTCAACCCGGTGTCTTTCCTGATTTGGAGTTTTGTTGCTCCAAGACGCGCTGCCGCCGTGATAAGTAATACTGAAGATGACTTCAAGTTTATCCAGTTTATGGCTAAACTTCACAAACCGTTGATTCATCTGTACCCGATGCGGATAAAAAAGCATTTTATGCTTGTATTGGGTATGTGTGATTACTCGGTTAAAAGTCAGCTTAAGGCTTTTAATGCTTTCGGCGGGCAGTATGATGTGAAAAAAGCCGTTAAGCTCATTAATAAAATGAGCAAAGATGCGGTACTCAAACTCTGGAACGATAATATGGCCAAGCCCATAGGTCTGAACGGCAGTTATAACAAAACAATTACTGACGCTGTGTTTGAAGCAGGCAGAGTACTTGATGATAATCAATTAATCGCCTTAATTTATGATAAAGGAGATTTTGATAATCTGGAAAAGTACGCTGCTAAAAGAACCTTGAGCAAAGAAACTCTGGAAGCTATTATAGACAGAATGGAGAGAACTAAAGAGTCTTCTTTTAACCAAGAAGATGAACAGGTATCTTTTTCTGCCTTAAAGAGAATTCTTTTCAGTCAGATGGAAAAGAGCGGTCTTCCCGCAAAGCTGGTGGAAAAAGTTATGTCGCTGGGCAAAGGCGACAAAGCTTATCAGCAAGAGCTTGACTGCGCGTTTGAAACATTCAGACAGAAAACGATAGTTTTATCATATGATAAAGCAGCGTTGGAGAACCTGCTTAAATCAAAAACATTGTTTTCAACGGTTGAAAAATTGCTCAAGCCGGAGCAGTACAAAAAGTACAAGGATTATGGCCGCCATATGACCGATGAGGCTATCTGCGAGTTTATTGCCCGCGAAAATACGGAGATGTGCTCCCTTATTTTTGCGCGGGAGCAACTATCGGAAAAGGCTCGGTTAATGGCTAAAGCGAATCCTAAGTTTGCTCTTATGTTGAATTACTAAAACAAACGATTATGAATGAGACATTAATTTTGCTGGGAATACTCTCGGTTGTTTTATTCGGAGCCTCTTTTACCTTGCTGTTGTGGGGCGATTGGAGGAAAGCAAAACCTTTTAAGGTTATTCTGATTTTGCTTTGCATAGCCAGTGTTTGCGGTACATTTTGCACCATTTACACTCAGCTTAAAACAGCAGATAGATTAACCAAACAGTATGTGGTTACCGGGTTTGATGTTGAGCATTCAACTATTGCCGAAACCGATGTTTTTGGTGTTGATGCGGATTCATATACCATCTTGCCTACCGGCAATAAGCTGCCTAAAAAAACGCTGTTTATTTTGTTGGAGCGACGAGATACATCAGAGATGTGGTATCATGAAACTTCAAATCCTACGGTAATTGAACTTATTGACAAGCCGGTTGCCGGTTGCAAAAAAATGACTTTAATTACAACAACAGTTAAGCGAATTAAAGTCGGAAGCGCCGAGGCGCGCGATATTAAGCAAACCGCCGCTGATTTGGAAGTAAAATGCAAGTACGCAGTTGGCGATACGGTGAAGGTCCGCGGTGACCGCATCGTTCGCTGATTGATAAAGTAAAAAACTCCTCAGTTTGAGACGTCCGCCGAAAGCCGGACGGTTCAGTTGAGGAGTTTTTTTAATACCCTCTTGATTTATTTAAAAGTTCTCGTTATAAGGTAATCAGAAACTCAAATTTTTATGATATATGTATGAATTTTTAAAAATTATGATGGTTGTTTGCGAAGTTGCGATGATCATCGGTTTTGTTTTTTTTGTTGCTTTCCAAGCATATTTTTGGAGCGACAGAGATCATTCTAAAACCTTTTTTATGTTTGCGCTGTATTCATTGCTTGGCGTGAGTATTTGCGGATGGTTTATTCATGGCTGCGCGCTGAATACTGGTGCTATTGTGCCTGCGGTTGCGGTATTGCTGATTATGGCTCAATTTTGCTTTTTTAAGGAGCGGTGGCAAAACTTTCATGTGAAGGAGCGCTCGCTTTTTAAGAAGCTCAAAAAAGCGCATATCTTTGCAATTTTGGCATTGATATTGTGTTTTTCAGGTGCTTACGGTTACTGCAAGAAGCAAAAAGCTGATTATCAACGCGCGCATGCAGATATGTATGTGGTTGTTGGTTTTAATGTGAAGGCAGCAGATGATGGTATTATCTCAGTATATGATACTGATGATGACCATTTGTTTGTGGCACTAAGACCTGTGAATCGCTTTAAAGCAAAACCGAGGGTGTTAATATCAAAAAAATATCATCTTGGGGATACGGTATTGATGTTTCATGATAAGCCGATTTCATGATGTATGCAGTAGCACTTGCAAGCATGATTATTTGCGGAACGCTTCTGTTGCTCGCTTTTATATTTTATATACGCGCGCAATGGGTGTTTTGGTTTTACTACGGGGAAGAGCTTTATTGGGCAATAGGTTTTGCCATGGTTGTTTTGTTCGGCATTGCTTACCTGTATTTGGTTCTTCCGCCTGACGGCACTAATATTTTTAGCGCCTCGCTTATTTTTCTGTTTTTATCGGCGGCGCAACTTATGTGCGGAGCCGAACGATTTGATGACATGTCGCGTATGCCGTCGTGGTGTTGGGAGCGATATGCCCGAAAATTTTTATTGCTTTTTGTTGTTGCGGTAATTGCGGTGCGTTTTGCATTTGTCGGTTGCTTTGAATATCGGGAAAATTATCGTTGGAATCATGCCGAACCGGTTCAAGAAAATTCGGAAGTAAAGATTTTTAACGGTAGGCAAATTAAACAACCGGTTTCAAAGCTTAAGCTAGGGTATCAGGAAATTACCTCAGCGGTTGAACGCGAAAAACAACGTAAAACTAAAAAGAAGTGAAAAAGACGCCTTTATTTATAAAGGCGTCTTTTGCTTTATTCGGCATACGGATTGTCTGATTTACGGACGGTAACCCGTACCGGAACTCCGCCTAAATTGAAAGTATCGCGCAGGCTGTTAACCAAATAACGCAAATACGAATCGGGCAAACCTTCCGGATTGCTTGAAAAAATATAAAATGAAGGCGGGCGGTTTTTTGCCTGAGTGATGTATTTTAACTTAATTCGGCGTTTATTTTTGCCCAAAGGCGGAGTGTTTTGCTCCTGTACGTCAGAAAACCATTTGTTTAGCGGCGCAGTCGGGATACGAGTGTTCCAACGGTCATAAACCTTAAACACCGCGCTCATTAATTTATCTAACCCCTCGTTTTTAAGGGCGGAAATAGTAACAGTCGGCACGCCGGTGATTTGGGTTAAAGAGGTTTGCAGTTTGTCGTTTAATTTTTGCAAAGCCTCAGAACGTTTGGCAATGTCCCATTTATTAACGGCAATTACCAGAGCGCGACCCTCGTCAATTACCTGGCGGGCAATGGTTAAATCCTGCTTGTCTAAAACCGCGTCGGCGTCAAGTACCAAAACTACAACCTGCGCCATAAAAGCGGCATGCTTGGTGCTTGCGGCAGACATTTTTTCAAGCGAATCGGTAATTTTGGATTGGCGACGCAGGCCGGCGGTGTCAACTAAGTTGATTTTGCGTCCTTTCCACTGCCATTCGGAAGTGATGGCATCGCGGGTAATGCCGGCTTCAGGACCGGTGAGCATACGTTCATCGTGCAATAAGGCATTTACTAAAGTTGATTTACCGACATTCGGACGTCCGACAATGGCAAGCTGTATCGGTCTTTCTTCAGAAGTTTCTTCCGTCTGTTTTTCAGGTTCAGGGCTGATTTTGGCGTTAATTTCAGCTAATGCGGAATATAAATCTTCAAGTCCTAAGCCGTGTTCGGACGAAAAAGGAATCGGTTGTCCAAGCCCTAATTTATAAGCCTCAAAGATGTTGTCTTCTTGGGCTTTGCCCTCGCATTTATTGGCAAGTAAAATAGCCGGTTTATGGCTTTGCCGTACTAATGCGGCAAAAGTTTCATCATACGGGTGCAAACCGGTGCGGGCGTCAAACATAAATAAACAAACGTCAGCCTCACTGATGGCGCGCTTGGTTTGAGCAAGCATGCGTTGTTCAATGCTATTTTCTTTGGCGTCTTCAAATCCGGCGGTATCTGTTAAACACAAGTCAAGATTTTTGAAGCGAACAACCGCTTCTTTACGATCACGCGTAACCCCCGGCTTGTCATGCACAATCGCAAGTTTTCTGCCGGCTAAGCGATTAAACAGCGTTGATTTTCCTACGTTTGGTCTGCCGATCACTGCCACTTTTAACATTTTTGAATTTCCTATTTATATGCAACCAGTTCAGCGTCATCGGTAACAAACACAACAGTTTGCTCAGCTGCAATCGGAGCTGACGGAATCGGTGAGTTTAAGCTGATTTTATTTAATATTTTTCCGTTTTGCGGCGATACGGCATAAGTTGTTCCGTCAGATGAGGTAACTAGCAGTTGGCTATTTACCATTACCGGACCGCTTAAATAAATATCGGAGCGGTCTTTTAAATCATAATCGTCAAGCAACGGCGCAGACCACAAAATTTGCCCGTTTTGTTTGTTAAGAGCAATAAGCTCATGGCTGTTGGTTAAAACAAATAAATAATTGCCGCTAACCCATGGCGTATTGGTTCCGCCGAATTTTTGCTTCCAGATAATTTCGCCAGTGCGGTAGTTTATGGCGGCAAGCAGGTCGTTGTGACCAACTGCGTATACGGTGTTATCGTCAATTACCGGCGCGGCTTTAATGGAATTAATAGCGGTTGAAAAGTTAGATTGAGCGGAATCTATTAAGGCAACTGTCCACGCAGGATAGCCAACATCGGCATTAAAGGCTTGAATATCGCCGTTGGAAAACCCGGCAACCGCAAAGTTTTTTTCAGGCGCGCATGCCGGTGCGGAAGATCCTGCCAAAACCGTATCCTCAGCGGAAATGTTGTATTTCCAAATTTCGTCGCCGGTTTTAGTGCTTAAAGCCAATAAGCGGTTGTCTAAGGTTTGCACCAAAAGTTTGTCATTGCAAATAGTGGGGGCAGTTCTTAACGGTGTGTCTAAGTCTTTACGCCATAAAATAGCGCCGGATTCATTATCAAGAGCAAAAACACTGCCGAAACCGGCGGCGGCATAAATGCCGTTGGCATTGGCGGCAAGTCCGGCGCCGTTTAAGCCGTTTTCATTTTCAAACTTGCTGTCAGGTTTAAGTTTTTGTTTCCAAATTTTATGCCCGTCAGATAATGAAAAGGCGCTAACTGTTCCGTTAACATCTTGCGCGAATACGGTCTTGTTGTAAATTATCGGAGATGCGAGCAGCAAATTGCGCTTAGAGCTTCCTTTGCCGAAATTTTGCTCCCAAATTTTTTGCATGTTGTCATGCGCTGCAATATTGCCGAGGTTGTGAGCAGCATTGCCGCCGGTCTGGCTCCATGAGCGATTATTTATGCCCTCTGGGATTTCTGCCGCCGGAATTGAGGTGGTGGCAAAATCAACCACTGTACTTGCCGAAAGAGCGGAAATTCTGGTTCCGGTCGGGAGCTTTTTGTCGCTTGAAAAAATTCCGCAGGCAGGCAAAAGGCTGATAAGCAAAATAGCGCCTAATAAATTGGTTTTGGTATACAATTTTTATCTCCGAATAATAAGGCTTATAAACCGTTTAAGGTTGAAAGCATATCTTGAATACGGCTTTTGAAGTTGTCAGAAACGTTGTCGCTTTCTAATAATGAGTTGTATAAAGAGCGGGCGGTTTCAGTATCACCGTCGCGAATAGCGGCCATTGCTAACAAGTCGGTTGCCAAAGGAGACCATGAATTATCAGCGTCAATAACCGGTTTTAATAAAGCCTCAATTTCAGCGCGCGGTGCGGTGTCTATTTTATAGGTGGCAAGTTTTAGCGCCGCTAAATTACGAATGCGCGGATTAAGCTCATCATTGTCGGCAATGGTTTGCAACATAACTTCCGCTTCAGAGTTTTTGTCTTGTTCAAACAAAACGGTGGCAATTTGAATGCGAGCTAAGTCGCTGTAAACACCCTGGTTAGCAGCGGCAATTTTTTCAAGCGCTTTTAAGCTGTTTTCATAATTTTCTGATGATTGCAATGCCGATAAATAGTTTTCGGTTTGCTGCTGATATTTAGCATCACGCCAACCTTTAATGGTTTCAAAGCTGACAGCGGCAGTAACGGCAATTACCACGAACAAAATGATAAACAAGCCGTATTTGTTCCATAAAACTTTAAGATTGTCATTTTTAACGTCTTCAGTAACTTCCTGAATGAAGGCGTCGGTAACATTGTCATCAACCTGATAAGACGAGTGTCTGCCGACAGAGGTCTTTTTGTTCTCCAAAGTTTTTTTGGTGGTGTTTTTTTTCATGATTTTAATTCCTCGCTAAAAATAAGTTGCTTTTAGTATAATGTAAAATATTTGTATATCAATCGGTTTGTTAACAAAATTACCAATTATTTTATAAATCTCTGGTTATTTCGTTAATTAAAATTCCACGAACCCATCGTAACCCTTCAACCGGAAGCTTATTGCCGAATATTACGGTACCCTTGTCTGAGACAATGGCTAAAAAGTAACTTTCGGAAGTGGGGGTAAAGTTGATATCTATGCCTTTTAATTCATTGAATTTTACCACTCCGTCACGCACGCGCAAAAAACCGATTTTGCGGAAGATATAAATTTTGTCTTTGCTGATAATGATAATATCTTTGCTGACGAGGCTCAAAAAGGCGTAAATTATAACCGCCAGTAAAAACGCGTAAAAAATAATTACGGCGTCATAGGGCAGGTGCTGAATAATAATGTCATGATTCATGCCGGCGTAAATAAGCAATCCGCCGAATGCGGTAATCGCAAACATACTTAAAAAACTGTATGCGTCAAAAAATAATTTACGGATTTTTATCATTTTTTCACCGCTTTTGCGGCTTTTAAAGCTGATGTATGATGGTTTTTCCTGCCGGTAAGCAAAATCTTTGGGCAAGTGCCATTTGGCAACAACTTCGGGATACGAGCGGTTGAGGTCGTTAAAATTGTGCGACACCATGCCGCGCTCTGAAATGGTAAGCGCCGGCATTCGCAATATTTGAGCGTATTCTTTCCAGATTTTGCGAATGTGGTGTTTACTCGTGCTAATATATAGCGGTATGGTTTTGGCAGGGTCTTTGTGATAAAGCTCTATGATAAATTTGTTTTTGTTAAAAAGCCCGTATTGATAAAATTTTACCCGCAGGCGCACGCCCGAATAATTGTAAAGATGTTCAGAAAAACCGTAGCTCTTGCTGAATAGCGGTTGGTTTTTGACCATAATTGTGTCACCGTCAAAAAAGATGATTTTGTAACGCAACATACGGATAAAGGCGTTCAAAATAAGTCCGAAACCCAACACAAGCAGCAACGAGTTAAATACTATCGGCGGCACAAAAGTGTGAATTTTGATATGAGTACGGGGCAGATTGCTCTCTAAATCGGCAACACCGTCAAGCGAAAAATGAAAAATCTGGTAGAACCCAATGAGGCACAACATTGCTCCGCAAAGTGCTGAAAGTATTAGAACCAACCGTGAAAACCTGTCAACTTCGCGGGTCGGAAGTTTGCTGATGTCAAGCTTAAAGCTGTGACTGTAATGGTCGGGATATTGTTGCATGTTAAATTCCTTCAGAGTTAACGATATGTGTTTATATTACACCAATTAAATAAATAATCATCAAAATTTTTCAGTTTATATGAAAGTTTTGTTTGAGTTTTTTGTTTTTGTTTATATAGTAAGTATATTATCAGAGGTTTAAGAGTGGTTAATATGTTGTTTGTTGATGTTTTGAGCAATGTTACAAATTGGTTGTATGCAGGGCTTTCGTTTGTTTTTTTAGGTGTTGCTGTTTTTTATGCCCACAGTCTTAAAATTAAAAAAGGCATAGTGATTTTGTATGCCGGTTTGTTTTTGCTGCTTTTGGCTTCGGCTTTGCATTGCGGGGCGGGCTTTTTTTATGAACAGGGCGTATCAGCCAAAATTTTGGTTTTAAGCGAAATGCTGCTTGTTTTAGCGGCGTCATCATCGTTGCTTATGGCTTCATCGCATATTTTATTGGGAGAGCCGCTTAATCAAAATGTGCTGTTTTTGTTTGTTACAATCAGCTTGCTGCTGGTTTTATACGCTGTTTTTGTGGTAGATGACGCCAATATTACCAATAATTTGCAGCAAATTTTGCCGATTGTCGGCATGAGTTATGTTTTTTTGAGTTTTGTTTCAAGACCAAAGTTGTGGAAGTCTGCCGGACGTATTACCGCAGGCGTTGCAACACTTGGGTTTACCATGTTGTTATTATTGCCGCTGATTGCAAAAGTTTCATATCCGTGGCATTTGTCGCTTGATTTGTCGGTATTGCTGGCTTTTTCATATTTTTTGCTGGCAAACGAAAGCTTAAAAGAAAAGGTTGCGCAAGCGCAGGAAGCGTACCGAAAAGTTAATCAAAACATTAGCACAATTATTAAGTCGTCGCCGTTTCCGATAATTATTTCACGTCTAGGCGATGATTCTTTGTTGCTCATTAATAAAAACGCCGCCGACCTTTTCGGTATAGATGAGGGCGAGTTGCCGCGTTATCATTTTAAAGATTTTTTTGTTGACGCGGAGAATCGTAAACTTTTGCAGGAGCGACTTGAAAAAAGACGAGAAGTGCATGATTTTGAAATTTTGGTAAAAACCGCGTTCGGTAACACGCCGTTTTGGCTGTTAACCTCGGCTAATGTTATTGATTATAACAATGATGTGGTTCTGTATTCGGCTTTTCAGGATATTACTTCACACAAACGCCGCGAGTCAATGTTGCAGTCGCAGGCTGACCGCGATCCCTTGACAGCTGTTTATAATCGCCGCTATTTTGAAACCGTTGTCGCGGAAAAAATTAAGGCGGCGCACGCTAAAAAAGAATCGTTTGCGGTGTTGATGATTGACGCTGATAACTTTAAACGGGTTAATGATACCTACGGACATAAAATCGGCGATAAAGTTTTAATGGAATTGGCGGCAATTTGCGAACGTTCTTTACGCCATGATGACGTGGTGGCTCGTTACGGCGGTGAAGAATTTGTGGTGTTTTTGGCAAATGTAACTGCCGATATTGCCGCAATGGTTGCCGGCAGACTGAAAGATGAAATTGCCAAGACAGCAGTTTATTCTGATGATAATCGCGCGGTTAGCTTTACGGTTAGTATCGGGGTTGCGCCTTCAGGTATTTCGGATGATGTCGGATTGATGATAAAAATGGCGGATGACGCTATGTACGCGGCTAAGCAAAACGGGCGCAATCGGGTTGAATTGTTTAATACGGATATGTCGGTACGGATTAATCAAGATAAAAATGACGGCGCTTTAAGGCTTATGCATCCGGTTTTTTCAACAGAAGAAAATGAAGAGATTTCATTACTTGACGGGATTGAAACCTCGCACATGTCGGAGGATTAAAATGGGGTGCGTATATCAACAAAACTGTGGCGGGTGTTGTTTTAGAGACAAAACGCAACAAGAATATCAGAGCTTAAAAGAACAAAAAGTAAAAGGGATTTTAAGCGCGGGGTTAAAAGAGCATACTTATAGGTGGAATGAGCCGATGTTTTTGCCGGACGGAACCCGCCGTCGCGCGGCTTTGGCTTTTATGCAGACTAAGGGCGGATTGGTGCTTGGGTTTAATGAAAATAAAAGCAATCTTATTGCCGATTGCTCACAATGTTTGATGTTAACGCCGAAAATTAATGCAATATTGCCTTCTTTGCGAAAATTTTTGGAAGAATTTTGTTTGGTTAAAGTTTCTCGTAGGCTTAAAGGTAAAAAATTGCTGACTACTTCGCTGAATAAAGGCGATGTGCTGATTTTGGAAGCAGATAACGGGCTTGATATCGTATTAGAGGCTGATTGCGAACTGGCGCTTGATTATCGGATGGCAATTTTTGATTATGTGAATAATGAGCCTGATATTATTCGCTTTTCATTTCGCTCAAAAACGGAAGAACAGGCGGAGCCGGTGGTTGAAAAATTAAAGCCGACAGTTAAAATTGGCGGGTTTGATATTTATGTGGCGGCCGGAACTTTTTTGCAGGCTTCGGCAACCGGGCAAGAGGCGTTAATTGCTTTGGTGCTTAAATACATTAGCAATGCCGGCGGTAAAATTGCCGATTTGTTTTGCGGAATCGGCACATTTTCATATCCGCTTGCGGCAAATAAAGCAAATAAAATCACGGCGGCTGATTTAAGCGAGCCGCTTTTAAACGGATTTAAAGCCTCATTAAATGCGCATATCTTAAATAATGTTGAAATTGTAAAGCGCAACTTGTTTAAATATCCGTTTACGGCAAGCGAACTTAAAGGTTTTAGCGCAGTGGTGTTTGATCCGCCGCGGGCAGGCGCCGCCGCGCAGGTTGCGGAGCTTGCCAAAATGGAGCAGGCGAATAAACCTTCAGCAGTGGTTGCGGTTTCATGCAATCCGCACAGCTTTGTTAATGATGCCAATACGCTGATTACCGGAGGATTTGAGCTTAAAGAAGTGACGATGGTAGATCAGTTTGTTTATTCTAATCATACGGAATTAGTGGCGTTGTTTACAAAAAAATAAGTATTACGGGGTTATACTCTTTAAAAACAAAGGAGAAAGTATGAAAAAAGTTTGGTTAAGCTTTGTGGCGCTTGTAGTTTTGGGGGCTTGTTCATTTGGAAATGACGATGAAAATCATTTTGTGGTGGTTTCGGGTGAAGATGATACTTCGTATTTGAAAGATGTTGACGCTTGTCCGAAAGTGCACATCAGGCAAAATGATACTAAAATTGTGCAAATTGATGAGTATCGTGAGCTGTTTACTATTGAGGCCGTCGGTTATGAGGGGCATTGCTATTATAATAAAAAACTCGGCAAAAATAAGGCGGTGGTTAAGCCTAAATTTAAAATTACCCGCGTAGAAGAAAGTGATGTAACTGACGTGCATTTTTCATATTATCTTGAAACGGTTGAGGGACCGGTTAATTATTTAGGTAAGAAAACTTATTTTGCCGAGGTTCATATTCCGCTGGGGGCAGAGGTCTTAGATTATACCACGGAAGGCGGCGAACTGACAATACCGGTTCCGGGTACTTATAATATGGATATTTATTTGGGGCTTAAAGCTAAAGCTCAAGATTTGGAATATAAAACAAAATAAGGAGAAACATTATGCAGTATAACTATAAAGATATGGCCAACGCTATCAGATTTTTGAGCGCTGATGCCATTGATAAAGCTAATTCCGGTCACCCCGGAATGCCACTTGGTATGGCAGATGTTGCTGCTGTTTTGTTTAGCAAATTTATAAGGATTAATCCTAAAGAACCGCGTTGGTTTGACCGTGATAGGTTTGTACTTTCAGCCGGGCATGGTTCAATGTTGTTATATTCGCTATTGTATTTGCTCGGGTATGAAGATATTAATATTGAAGATATTAAAAGCTTTCGTCAACTCGGCTCAAAAACCGCAGGTCACCCAGAATACGGTCATTTAGCAGGAATTGATATGACCACCGGACCTTTGGGTCAAGGTATATCATCGGCGGTTGGCATGGCTTTGGCTGAGCGGATTATTAATGCTAAATTCGGTGATAAGTTATGTAACCACTGCACATACGTTATTTGCGGCGATGGCTGTCTGATGGAAGGAATTTCCGAAGAGGCGGCGTCATTAGCCGGCCACTTAAAATTAAATAAGCTTATAGTGTTGTGGGATAACAACAATATTACAATTGACGGCAACGTTTCCGCCGCAAGCTCCACCAATCAGCCGGAGCGCTTTAAGGCGATGGGCTGGAATGTTATGGAAATTAACGGTCATGATTATGCAGAAATTGAAAAAGCTTTAACTGCGGCGCAAGAATCGGATAAGCCAGTGTTTATTGCCTGCAAAACCATTATCGGTTTTGGCGCGCCGATGAAATGCGGAACCTCAAAATGTCACGGGTCACCACTTGGCGAGGCGGAAACCGCGGCAATGCGTCACGAACTGGCTTGGCCGTATCCGCCGTTTGAGTTGCCGGGGGAAGTTTTAAATGCTTGGCGAATCGCCGGAAATAAAAGCAAAGCAGATTGTCAGGCATGGAAAAAACGCGCTCAGACTGCCGGTAAAGAATTTAGCGATTATGTGAATGATATTTTACCGGAAAATTGGCAGCGTGATTTAAACACCGTTAAAGAAAAAGCTATTGCCGAAAAAACAAAAGTTGCCACGCGCAAAGCTTCGCAAATGTGCTTGGAAGCCATTGTCCCGAATATTCCGCAAATTGTCGGCGGGTCGGCTGATTTGGCGGCTTCAAACTTAACCTTTGTTAATGGTATGAAAACCGTTACGGCAGAAGATTATAACGGCAATAACATTATGTATGGAATCCGCGAGCATGCTATGGCGGCAATTATGAACGGCATGAGCCTGCATGGCGGAGTTATTCCGTATGGCGGAACATTTTTTGTATTCTCTGATTATATGCGTCCGTCCATGCGTTTGGCGGCGTTAATGGGTATCAGAGTTATTTATGTTTTGACTCATGATTCTATCGGCGTGGGTGAAGATGGTCCGACGCATCAGCCGATTGAACAGTTGGCGTCATATCGGGCAATGCCGAATATTTACACATTCCGCCCGTGCGACGTGGTTGAAACGGCAGAAGCATGGGAAATTGCCTTAACTGCAAAAAAAACGCCAAGTATATTAGCTCTTTCACGTCAGGGGCTACCGTTGTTGCGTACATCAGCGGCTGAAAATTTAACGGCAAAAGGCGGTTATGTTATTTCAGATACACAAAAAGGTAAAAAGCGCAAAGCGACGATTATTGCTACCGGTTCAGAGGTTTCTTTAGCAATTGAGGCTCAAAAACTCTTGCGCGAAAAAGGAGTTGAAGTTGCAGTGATTTCAATGCCCTGCACCGAGTTGTTTGATAAGCAATCAACAGAATACAAAGAAAAAGTGCTTGGTAATTGTCCGCGAATTGCCGTTGAAGCTGCTGCTAAATTCGGTTGGGAAAAATACACCGGCTTAAACGGCGCAATTATCGGTATGGACGGCTTTGGCGCTTCCGGTCCGGCAAGCGAATTATATGCTCATTTCGGCATTACAGTAGAAAAGGTAGTGGAGGCGGTTATGGGCTTGCATTTAGCGGGCACCTGCTTGTAACTTTTTCCCTTATGTAGCGGTTTTGTACACCGCGAAAAAAAGTTACTGCGTATTTGTCTCACTATCCGCAAGCTTTGATTAATTTTATTATTCATGAGCTAAAATCCTCTCAAAAAGATTAATTTGAGAAGATTTTAGCTCGCGTTTTTTTGTAATATTTACGAGTCTGTGCTGTGTATAAGTTGTATGTTGTCGGCGGGCTTAATTCTTACTTGGCATTATTAATTAAATAAATCTCCACGCGACGATTCTGCTCACGACCGGCGGCGGTAGCATTTGAAGCTATCGGATTTTGCGCGCCCATTCCAGCGGCAGTGATACGAGTTGATGCCACACCGCGCAAACCTAAATATTGCGCAACCGCAGCTGCTCGTCTTTGTGAAAGCGGAATATTGATAGCATCATTACCGGTACTGTCGGTGTAACCTAAAACCTGAAGCGAGGTTTTATTATATTCTTTGGCAACTTTAGCAACCGAATCAAGCACCGGATTTGCTGAAGTTTTAATAATTGCCTCATTAGTGTTAAAGGTAATGGCATTAGGCATAATCAGGCGGATGTTTTCACCGTCACGAGCAACCAGCACTCCGGTTCCCTGCAATTCTTGACGCAACTTGCGGGCTTGAATATCCATATATCCGCCGGTCGCCGCGCCGGTTGCCGCGCCAACGCCTGCGCCGATTAACGCGCCTTTTTCACCACCGACTAACGCACCAACGCCTGCGCCTACCGCAGTGCCGATACCGACACCCCATGCGGTTTTTGAAACTTTACTTTCACCGGTGTACGGATCTGTCGCGCATGCCGATAAAAGGCAAACAGACATTAATATCATTAAAAATTTTTTCATATCATTTCTCCTTTCGTTTATAATCCAACGATTCGCGCTAATGCTTCTTCAACCTTGGCTTTATTTTCCAATGCCTCGCTCTGGCGACGTTTTTCTTCTTCCACCACATTAGCCGGCGCACGCTCAATAAAGCTTTGGTTGCTAAGCTTGCGGGCATAACCTTCCAAATTATGATTTAAGGCGTCAAGTTCTTTATGCAAGCGCTCGCGTTCAGCTGCAAAATCAACCACACCTTTAAGCGGCAACAAAATCGCACCTTCTTTAAACACGCTCTGAACCATATCTTTGCTGATTTCTTGGTTTTCCCCGAATGGTTCAATTTTTTCAAGCCGCGCCAACGAGCAAATTAAAGTTTGCATATCGGCAACGCTCTTTAATGAGGACGCCGACATATCTTTTAAGTAAATATGCAATTTGGCTGCCGCCGGTAAATTCATTTCTGCTCTAAGCGAACGAACGGCGCTGATTAAATCAATTGCCAAATCCATTTCCGCGGTATCGGTCGCAACTTTATCAACAATCGGCCATGCGGCGTGAATCAGTTTAACTTCGCGTTTTGCCAAATTATTCCATAATTCAGTGGTAACAAACGGCATAAACGGGTGCAAAACAACCAAAATTCTATCTAAGACCCAAGCGGCAGTCGCACGAGTTTCCGCAATATCCGTTTCATTATTACCATAAAAAATCGGCTTGCTTAATTCAATGTACCAGTCACAGAACGAACCCCAAACAAACTGATAAACCGCATTGGCGGCATCGGAAAACCGAAAATCATTTAAGTTTTCGGTAACTTTCATCGTTGCTTCGTCAGCTTTGGCAATAATCCATTTATTCACCGCCAATTTAACCGACTGCGGATTAAAATCTGCCCCGTAATTGCAACCGTTCATCTCACAAAAACGAGCGGCATTCCAAAGTTTGGTGGCAAAGTTGCGATATCCGGCAACGCGCGATTCCGACATATTAATATCACGTCCTTGGGTTTCCATCGCCGCCATAAAAAATCGCAATGCATCGGCGCCGTATTTTTCAATGGTTTCCATCGGGTCAACGGTGTTACCTTTTGATTTGCTCATTTTTCGTCCTTGTTCATCGCGAATAAGCCCGTGAATATAAGCTTTGCGGAACGGCACCTTTTTCATCATATACATACTCATCATCATCATTCTGGCAACCCAGAAAAAGATGATGTCAAAGCCGGTAACGAGCACTGATGTCGGGTAAAATGTTTTTAAGTATTCGGTATTATCCGGCCAACCTAATGTTGAAAACGCCCACAATCCTGATGAAAACCACGTGTCCAAAACATCGGTTTCACGGGTTAATTCAACCTGTTTGCCATAATGCTTAAAAGCGGCGGCTTTTGCTTCTTCTTCATTTTCTTCGCAAAAGATTTCACCGTCCGGACCGTACCAAATCGGCATTTGATGCCCCCACCAAAGCTGACGCGAAATGCACCACGGCTGAATATTGCGCATCCATTCAAAATAAGTTTTTTCATAGCTTTTGGGAACAAACTGCATTTCGCCGTCTTCAACCGCGCGTATGGCCTCTTTGGCCAAAACCGGTGCGTCAACAAACCATTGGTCGGTCATTAACGGCTCAATCACAACGCCTGAACGCTCACCGTACGGAATAACCATCGGGTGGTCTTCAATTTTTTCCATCAAACCCAATTCCGTTAACTTCTCAATGGTTTTGGCACGTGCATCCATGGTAGTCATGCCGGCGAACGGAGTGTTTTCATTTAAGGTTGCGTCTTCATTTAGAATGTTAATCATCGGCAAATTATGACGCTTGCCAACCTCAAAGTCGTTAAAATCATGCGCCGGCGTAATTTTAACCGCGCCGGTTCCTTTTTCGGAGTCGGCGTGTTCATCGGCTACAATCGGAATAACTCTGCCCGCAATCGGCAATACGCAATTTTTGCCGATTAAGTGCTTTAATTTTTCATTATTTTTAGAAACGGCAACAGCGGTATCGCCAAACATTGTTTCCGGACGGGTAGTAGCAATATGGATATATTCGCCTTCCTCGCCTTCAATCGGATATTTATAGTAATACATTTTGCCGACGGTTTCTTTTTGAACAACCTCCAAATCCGAAACGGCGGTTGCTAATTTCGGGTCCCAGTTTACCAGTTTTTTAGCCTTAAAAATCAGGCCGTCTTTATAAAGAGATACAAAAATTTTACGAACAGCGCGCGACAAGCCCTCATCCATGGTAAAGCGCTCGCGGCTCCAATCGCATGAAGCGCCAAGACGGCGCAACTGCCGGCAAATGGTTCCGCCTGATTTTTCACGCCATTTCCAAACCGTTTCAATAAATTTTTCACGTCCTAAATCGTGGCGAGAAATTCCTTCTTTCGCCAAATTTTTTTCAACAACCATTTGAGTTGCAATACCGGCATGATCGGTCCCCGGTTGCCATAAAACTTTTTTACCGAGCATACGGTTGTATCTGATTAAAATATCTTGCAAAGTATCGTCCAAAGCATGTCCGAGGTGCAAAACTCCGGTAACGTTCGGCGGAGGAATAACTATTGAGAAGGCGTCTTTGTCTGAGCGCATATCAGGCTTAAAATCGCCTGATTCTTCCCAATCTTTATAAATTTTTTCTTCAAAATCTTTAGGGTTATAGTTTTTTTCCAACATTTTTAAATTTCCAGTTTTAATTTCACTTATATTC
>JAJWCP010000097.1 GCA_021617435.1 Pseudomonadota bacterium | reverse complement strand
GTTATTACAACTTATGCACAGCACGGACTCGTAAATATTGCAAAAAAAAAACGCGGAGTAAAATCTTCTCAAAACTAACTTTTTGAGGAGATTTTAGCTCATGAAATCATATTTTAGCCGCTTTTTACACCACACATCGTCATATTCTGGTATAAGAGAGGTGTTCACCTCTTCTTTGTCACTCTCCGACTTGATCGGAGAGTCCAGGTCAAATAAAGTAGCAAATTTGTCCCACCTGGATTATCGGGTCAAGCCCGATAATGACAACATAGGGGTGGATTATCGGGTCAAGCCCGATAATGACAGCTTGTGCGCAGGTCGTTCTATGGTGGAAATGCTTGGCGTGTTAGCTATTGTAGGCGTGCTGTCCGTAGGAGCAATCACCGGTTACTCTAAAGCAATGTTCAAATATAAATTAAACAAACATGCCGAACAAATGAATACCGTGATTAATGCCGTTGCTCGCAATGCGCATAGCTTTGGCAATCTCGGAGCTGCGACTACTTTAACCCCTATCTTTATCAAAATGGGTGAAATTCCCGTCGAAATGATAAAAGCCGGCGACACAAATAACATTTATGATATTTTCGGGCAAGCTTGGTATATTGTGATAAATTCATATAACACTATGATATTTTTACATAGCAGAGATAATCCTTCATTACGTTCTTCATCTCGTGATAATCTGGCTATATGTCAAAGCTTTTTTACAACAGCTAAAGAAAATGCAAATAATTTATATTACATAACTGCTATAAGCAACTACGACAATGAAAATAAAATCAGTAATCCTTATTATGGCGATGCGTATTGCAACAACAAGTCAAATAAATGCCTGCGAAATTTAACATTAGACGATATTTACGCCGCATGTACCGCTCATAAAAACGTTAATCAGCCTATATATTTTCAAATTACATGGTCAAAATGACGTAAAAATTTCAATCTCGTGGAGGGGGCGGCGATAGCTGACGGGGTGGTGAAAAAATACAACTTATGCACAGCACGGACTCGTAAATATTGCAAAAAAAAAACGCGGAGTAAAATCTTCTTAAAACCAACTTTCTGAGGAGATTTTTGATGTTTATCTTAAAAAATAATCCAAGCCTGCGGAGAATGAGGCTAATGCGACGGGATTTTGGAACGACTTGTACACAAAAAGGTACACGAGTGACAAAATTCCTAGCAGGAGCCCATTATACGCAGGCCCAAGGGCGGTCTATGGTGGAAATGCTTGGCGTACTCGCTATCATCGGGGTCTTAAGCGTCGGCGCAATTGCCGGTTACTCTAAAGCAATGATGAAGTACAAACTAAATCAGCATGCTCAGGCGGTTAATATGCTGATTAATAATGTATTGCAACTCAAGGGACAGCTGCAATATGAACCAAACAATACTACTTTTTACGGTACACTTTTACATAAAATGAATTTACTTCCTGACGGCATTATATATGAGAACAACGCAACCCTAAGAGATTCTTGGTTTAAAAATAAAATTATTATTTATTACAACAATAAGAAATGGACAAGTTCTGACGGAACAGAAACCCAAAACAACTTTGGCGCTATCGGCTTTCATTTTACTCCATCTTCCGGCGGTGCGGAAGTTTGCCGCAACATAGTAATTGCCGCTAAAGAAAACTCTGCCAATTTATGGCAACTTGAAACATTCAACTCTGATTCCGATGATTATTCAAGCGGCAAATACATCGGCAATTTGGTCGGAGACAGTTACTGTAATGCATCTTACACTTGCCTACATAATTTGGACTTAAACAAAATCCATAACCTTTGCAACGCGTGTGACGGCACCGCCTGCGTTTTATATGCCTTATGGAAATAACCTACACTTGCATTG
Organism: Pseudomonadota bacterium; assembly: GCA_021617435.1. Lineage (GTDB taxonomy): Bacteria > Pseudomonadota > Alphaproteobacteria > RF32 > CAG-239 > CAAFZY01. Next base: position 3,347 of record JAJWCP010000097.1, on the reverse strand, counting down.
ACTTAAAATAATTTTATGCATACAATGCGGTATCGTTAATTGTTAAGATACAACATCATGAATTGTAAAGACCGAATAAAGTTTATGCTCTGGAATTTAGGATTGCGTGAAACAATTCCAGGCGCGGTAATAAATAATATACCCATTAAAGAAAACCATGACAAGCTAGTCAACATTAAGCAAGACCAATCCCTTTATTTTGCTGATGAATTACAAGCGCGAGATTCTGTATTGTTACGAGAGCAGGTTTACAACAACTTAAAAACCGCTCAGCAATATTTGCCTGAAAATTACTTTTTCAAAATTTACTCTGCTTTCCGCCCGATTGCCGAACAACAGCGGCGTTGGAATCATCATTACCGGCATATAAAATCGCTTAACCATGAATTGCCGGATTCTGAAATAATAAAAAAAGTAAAAGCTGTTTGCGCCGACCCGCGCTTTGGTTTTGGCGGACATCAAACCGGCGGAGCCGTTGATATTTCGTTGTGCAATAGACGTGGTCATGATTATGATATGGGAACCAAGTATTTAGAAAATAATACAAAAACACCGACCGACTCCGGAACTTTGAATTTGGAACAAAAACAAAACCGCGCCATATTAAAAAATGCAATGGAAAAAGCCGGTTTTAAAAATTATCCGCACGAATGGTGGCATTTTTGTTACGGTGACCGTATGTGGTCAGCATATTCTAAAAAGAAAGAATGTTTTTACGGCTTGCCATCAGGGTATGAAAAATAATAAAACCAAAGCCCCTTGAGAAATAAAACTCAAGGGGCTTTAATTAAGAACCTATAATCGGTTATTGATTATTTTTCTTCAAAGCTTCGCCTAAAGCATCGCCCAATGAAGAGCCTGAATTGTTGGCAGCGGTGTATTCTTCCAATGCCTTCTTTTCTTCTTCAATTTCCAATGCTTTTACTGAAACGCCCAATTTGCCGTTCTTTTTATCAACAGAGGTGATTTTGGCTTCCAAAACCTGACCTTCCTGATAATCTTCCGGATTTTGAGCGGCTTTGTCTTTTGACAAGTCAGCTTTTTTAATGGTAGCGGCAATGCCTTCAACTTCAACATTAACGCCTTTGTCATCACTGCTTACTACAACAGCTTTAACAACATCGCCTTTCTTTAAGTTTTCCAAAGCCAAAGCGGCGCTGTTTTCATCTAATTGTTTAATACCGAGGCTGATGCGTTCTTTTTCAACATCAACGTCAATAATTTTAGCGGTGATTTCCTGACCTTTGGTGTAATCTTTAACAGCTTCTTCGCCTGATTTACCCCAAGCAATGTCTGAAAGGTGAATCATACCGTCAATTTCATCGGTTAAACCAACAAACAAACCAAATTCGGTAATGTTTTTGATTTTGCCTTCAATGATTGACCCGACCGGATGCTCTTCAACATAAGCGGCCCAAGGATTCGGGGTGCACTGTTTAATACCGAGGCTGATTCTTCTCTTTTCCGGGTCAACTTCCAAAACTTTAACCTGAACTTCTTCAGAAGTGGAAACGATTTTACCCGGATGAACGTTTTTGCGAGTCCAGCTCATTTCAGAAACGTGTACCAAGCCTTCAATACCGTCTTCAAGTTCAACAAATGCGCCGTAATCGGTGATGTTGGTAACTTTACCGGTATAAACTTCGCCTACTTTGTATTTTTCGGCAACTGACTGCCACGGGTCATTTTCAAGCTGTTTCATGCCGAGGCTGATTCTTTGAGTATCTTCATTGAATTTGATAACCTGAACTTTAACAGTCTGACCAACCGACAAAACTTCTGCCGGATGATTGATTCTCTTCCATGAAATGTCGGTAACGTGCAACAAGCCGTCAACACCGCCCAAATCAATAAATGCGCCGTAATCGGTAATGTTTTTAACAATACCGTCCAAAACAGCGCCTTCTTTAATGGTATCAATCAATTCAGCGCGAGCTTCAGCTCTGGTTTCTTCCAAAACAACACGGCGTGAAACAACGATATTGCCTCTTAAACGATCCATTTTCAAAATTTGGAACGGTTGAGAAATACCCATTAACGGAGTAATATCTCTAATCGGGCGAATGTCAATTTGTGACCCCGGCAAGAAAGCGATGGCGCCGTTCAAATCAACGGTAAAGCCGCCTTTAACACGACCGAAAATAACACCGTTTACACGTTGTCCGGCGTTCATGGCAGCTTCAAGCTCAGCCCAAGCTTCTTCACGACGGGCTTTTTCACGCGACAGCACAATATTGCCGTCTTTATCTTCATAGCGGTCAACCAAAACTTCAACTTTGTCGCCGATTTTGAGTTCAGGGTTTTGACCGAATTCACGCAACGGAATACGACCTTCTGATTTCAAGCCTACGTCAACGGTAACATAGTCATCGCCGATATTGATAATGGTACCTTTAACAACCGAGCCGACAATACCTTTATCGCCGAATTGTTCATTCAGCAAATCAGCAAAGTTTTCGGTTGTTTCGGGAATTTTAAATTCTGTATTTGTCATTTAAATAAAATTTTTCAAAAATGCCGGCTCCAAAACAAGCGGAGCGGTCTTGCGCGAGGTTAAAATCTTAAAAACGGCGCGCCCCGATTTTTAAGACTGATTGATTTATACACATAAATAATTAATTTTCAAGTTTTTTATGCATTTAAATCAAATAATTATTGACTGAATTATTTGACGTGATACAAACAGCGATATTCTTTAACTTTTTATATAAGGAAAAACAATGTTGTCATTAAATTTATTTGATTTACGCGAATTTTTCAGCGTGTTTTTGGTATTGTTCGCCATTATTGATATTACCGGCTCCACCCCGATTATCATTGACTTAAAAAACAAAGGCAAAACCGTCAGCGCCACCAAAGCCAGCATTATCTCGCTGATTATATTTGTAGGCTTCTTTTATGTCGGCGATGCCTTTTTACAACTGTTCGGACTTGACTTATCTTCATTTGCGGTTGCCGGTTCCATGATTTTGTTTGTAATTGCGCTTGAAATGATTTTGGATATTAAAATTTTTCGCGACAGTCCCGATCTTCCGAAAGACGCCACCATTACCCCGATTGTGTTTCCGTTAATCGTCGGCGCCGGTTCGCTCACCACCCTGCTCTCTATCCGTTCGCAATATCATGACATTAATGTGCTGCTTGCGGTGCTTGCCAATATGCTGGTGGTCTATATCATTATCACTTTAACCAACAAGTTTGAAAAGCTTTTAGCTCCCGGATTTATTTACATCATTCAAAAACTGTTCGGCATCATTTTGCTTGCCATTTCGGTAAAGCTCTTTATGACCAACTTATCCCTCCTGCTGAAATCTTTGTCTTAAAATACAAAAGCCCCTGCAATTAAT
>JAJWCP010000096.1 GCA_021617435.1 Pseudomonadota bacterium | reverse complement strand
ATATAAGGACAGATTATGAAAAAATTCAGTCTGACGGTTTTGTTGGTACTGGGGTTGGCGGCTTGCGCAACCGGTAAAAATATGTCTGATGACACCGCTGATGACACTGCTCTTGAAACTTATAACCGCGCCGTGTTTGAATTTAACTATAAATTAGACAAGGTCGTTATCAAACCGGTGGCAAAAGGCTATAAAAAGGTTACAAACCAATTTGTACGCGACAGAGTGAGCACCTTTTTTAACAATTTGGAAGAACCGGCTTACGCAATTAATAATTTGTTGCAGGGCAAAGTTAAGGACAGCGGCGCTTCAGTCGGGCGCTTTGCCGTAAACTCAACTCTCGGCTTGCTCGGGTTGTTTGATGTTGCCGACGGTTGGGGCTTAAATAAAAAGAAAAATTCGTTTGACGCCACCATGGCATATTATTGCACACCGGACGGACCATTTTTTATGGTTCCGGTATTAGGTCCGGCAACTCCGCGCTACTTAGTCGGCTGGGCGGGAGACTCTTATATAAGCCCGATGTATTGGGCGTTGGTTGACGTTAATGACAGCGGGGTTGATGCCGCAGTTTGGGGTTCGGTCGCGCTTAAATACATTAATATCAGAGCTGAAAGTTTGGCTTTAACCGACAGCCTGGAAGAAGGCGCAGTTGATTTTTATGCCACCATGAAATCAGCCTTTATGCAAAATCGGCAAAAATTTACCGGTATTTGCGATGTGAAAAACAATCAAGACAACGTGCCAAGTTATGATTTTGACTTCGGCTACGATGATGTTGATGATGACTTTGAATAACTTTTAAATCGGGGAACTTTAATGAAAAAATTTTTCTTTACCTTTTTAACCGCCTTGTTACTAACCGTGACTTCAGCCAACGCCGAAATTAATGCGCCAAAAGCTGAGGATTTTGTTAAAAATGTTACCAAGCAAGGCATTGAAGAAATTATCAACTCTGATGTTTCGCAGGCTGAAAAAGACCAACGCTTTGCAAAGCTTTTCAATGAATATCTTGACTTAGACTTTATCGGGCGGTTTGTTTTAGGACGCTATTGGAAAACCGCAAACCCTAAACAACGCATTGAGTTTGTTAACGTTTACCGCGAACTTAATATTAAAACATGGTCAAAACGCTTTGACGAATTTAAGGGTAAAACCTTTGTTTTTAACGGCACATCGCCTTCATCTTCTGAAAATCAGATTTTTGTAAACTCAGTTGTTCCGATGGATCAAGGCGCCCCGGCAAAAGTGGTATGGAGAGTTAAAGAAACTAACGGGCAATTTAAGGTAGTTGACATTATTATTGAAAATGTCAGCTTGGCAATTACCGCCCGCAATGAATATACTTCCTATATTCGCAAGTCACCAAACGGGCTTGACGGATTAATCAGCGACCTTAAAAAGAAAAGCCAGCAATAACGCGGCTGATTTTACCGATTTTATAATGAAATAATTGACAATCGGCAAGATTTCAGCTATCATAATTGTATAATTATTTTCTGGGGGCAAAGATGCAAAAGTTTAAAATGTTTTTCATTTTGTTGGCGGGTGTGTTATTTATAAGCTCGGTGGCAACGGCGCGAGTTTGCTTTTTAGCCAGCACGGATGAAGAAACCGGTTGCTTGGTCAGCGGCGACGAATACAATTATGAAGATAGTGAAAGATGCCGCGGTATGGCTCCTTGCGAACACCCCAGTAAAGGCGCTCCGACTTGTATTGATAACAGCATCAGCTATTTTTACGCCGATAACTGCTGTTCCAACACTTCATTATATGAAAAATGCGAGGGCACCGGCAAAGTTTGCAAAGCTTCGGTATGCACAAGCTCGGTCAATGGCGTTAACTACAATTACTGCAAAATCGGAAACTGCGTTTGTGATTCTTCATATTCAAAAACTTGCGACGCCTCAGAAGGTTTAATCGGCGTCGGTGAGTCTTGTGATGGTAAATATCAAAGTTGCCGTTGCGATTCAAGCTATCATACCTGTGACAAAAACGCAACATGCACCGGCAATTCATGTACGGACGATGGCGGCACCAAGTTTCAATCTTGCGAATGCCCGGCTGTCGGCGGCGAGTGGGTATCAAATCCGAGCGCTTGTTGCGGCTCTTACACAACCAGTTGTACCAACCGCCCAAGCGGGAGAAGAGTTTATAAATGCGCGCCGGCGTTTACTCCGTCATGTGTTTGTGGCACGACTAATGATACCAATAAATCACAATGCGTAAGCGGTTGCACCGATTCAAGGTATGACTATGTAGGCAATATTCCGGACAACGTTATTTGTAATGATTATACTAGCGGCATTGTAAAGGCCTGCGCAAGCGCTTGCAGTTGCAAGGCAGGTTATTGGGATTACTCGTCAAGTTGCGATACACAAAGCAGCAATGCTTGCGGCGAGTTGGGTTATTCTGACACCTCTTGCACGGGTGACTGGATTGCCTGTCCGTTTGACCCGTCGGCTAAAAAATGCTTAAACTAACAAAAGCATACATCGTTACTTAGTGGCAGAGCATAAAACTCTGCCATTATTTTTATAAATTTTACTTTATTACACAGGTTATAAAATATTCTTGTTTTTTAACGCGCGGCATGTTATATATTGGTTGTATTTAGAGGAGAATATTGGTTTGCCATGATTATCAACAGTAATGATGTTTTGCAAAGAAATATTTTAACAAATAAATGCTTTTATCAAACAACCGCTCAAATTATGCGTGACTTTGAGCTGAAGGGTTATGCTAACTCCGCAGATGAAACAGCTAAAGTTATTGCCGCATACCATAACATGGTGCAAAAAAAATCTAAAAATAATTACAGCAAAGATTACAACGAAGCGTTCAGCAAAATTGATAACGCCATAAAAAATATGGCAAACAAAGTTTTTTATACCTATGACAAACAAAGTTTTGATTACGCTTATCGTTCATTCCAAAATTTTGACTATATTAATGCCATTATCGGACGCCAACGTCTTAAAAAGAACGCATTATAATACCGGCTGTTGACTTTTTTATTTTCATTATTGCAATCAAACTTTCTTGAGGCTAAACTGTTACCATTATATTAATTATAGCAACGAGGCTAAAATGAAACAAATATCAGTTATCGGCTGCGGTCGTTGGGGAACTTTTTTGGGTTGGTATGCCGCCAACTATTGTGTTGACAGCGTTATTTTATACGATATTCCGACCTCACCTAACTTTATTGAACTGCAAGAAACCAGACAAAATCCATATTTGCAGTTAAGCGATAATATGACCTTAACTCCGGATTTAAATAAAATTTTGCAAAACGATTACATCATCATCTCAATCGGCTGCCAACACCTGCGCGAACTTGCCGCACAGCTGAACGGCTACAATCTTGACGGCAAATACTTTTTGCTTGCCATGAAAGGGCTTGAAGAACCGAGCGCCAAAATTTTGGTAGACGTGTTTAATGAAGAGATTAAACAAAATATTCATGTCGCTTGCTTGGGTGGTCCCGGTCACGTGCAAGATTATATGAAAAAGGTTCCGTCTTGCGCGGTTATTGACAGCTATGAAGAGAATACCAAAGACAAATGGATTAAGTTAATGCAAAGCAATTTAATTCGTTTTTACTATGGCGATGACGTTATCGGCAACCAAATCGGCGCCGCGCTTAAAAATGTTATCGGCATTGCCGCCGGAATTTTGGACGGCTTGGACTGGTATGGGCTTAAAGGCGCATTAATGGCGCGCGCTCCGGTTGAAGTCGGGCGCTTGATTAAGCACTTCGGAGGCAACCCGTTTACTGCTTACGGCTTAGCTCATCTTGGCGATTATGAGGCGACATTATTTTCAAAGCACAGCCACAACCGCATGTTTGGCGAAATGTTTGCTAAAGGCGAGCGCTTCGGCAAATTGGCAGAGGGCGTTGACACCTTAAAAGCTGTAAAAGCTATTGCCGACAAAGAAAATATTGATATGCCTATTTGTCAGGCTTTGTATAAAGTTATTTTTGAAGACGCCGATATTAAAGAAACTATCCACGCCATGTTTGAACGCGGACTCAAAAAAGAATTTGAGTATATTTCAGAATAAGTTATGCTTTTTATATAGATTAATTAAACAAAGAAAGAGTTTAGTATGTTTCGGGTTATATATTATTGCGACTTATAACTGGTTAGTTAAATGCAACCAGCAAGTTAAAGAAGCTTGGAGCACCATTGACACTCAGTTAAAACGTCGTTACGATTTAATTCCGAACTTGATTGAAACGGTTAAAGGTTACACTAAACATGAAAAATCAACTTTGGAAAACATTGTTAAAGCCCTTAATTCGGCTATTAATAATAAGGCGCCAGAGCTGAAAGAAAGCGATGAGAATCATATTACGGACAACTTAAAGCACATCATCGCCATTGCGGAAAAATACCCCGAATTAAAAGCCAATGAGCAGTTTTTGGAATTACAGCGCAAATTAGCCGAGATTGAGGATAAGCTGCAAATTGCCCGCCGCTATTATAACGCGACCGTACGCGATTATAACATTGCGTTACACTCTTTTCCGAGCAACATAATTGCAAATACGTTCAAATTTAAGGATAAAGCTTATTTTAAAATAAACGCGGGCGAAAGTAAAAACACTGAGGTTAATTTTAATGAAAAATAAGCCGGCGTATTTTTTATTTTTCTGCCTTATCTTGATTTCAGGCACAGCGTTTGCAGATGAAAAAATAACCTCATTTGACAGTTTGGTTCAGGCGCAATATGACGGCTCGCTGATTGTTACCGAAAAAATTGCGGTATATCATGAAGGTAAAGAAATCCGCCGTGGCATATATCGCGATTTACCGACAAACAAAGGCGAAAAACACAAACTGCTAGAAATTTTAAGAGATGGTAATCCTGAGCCCGGGTTTGTTGAAACGGGGTATGATTACTATCGCATAAATACCGGAAATGATGACTATCTTCCGCAGCCCGCTTTATCTGAATTATTCGGAAAAGAAGCTTATCAAGAATTTATGCTATACCACCCGTACACGAGCAATTCTTTTGCGTCAGGGGTTTCTGCTACTGCGCGGCCGCCAAGCAAAAGCGGAGGCAGCGGCTCATTCGGCGGCGGATTCTCCGGCGGCGGACATGGTGGAGGCGGCGGCGGAGGTCGCTAACCGCAGGCTTGCAGCATCTTATACAACTTATACACAGCACAGACTCGTAAATATTGCAAAAAAAAAACGCGAGCTAAAATCTTCTCAAATGCAACA
>JAJWCP010000003.1 GCA_021617435.1 Pseudomonadota bacterium | reverse complement strand
TTGTCACTCTCCGACTTGATCGGAGAGTCCAGGTCAAACCAAGTAGCTAATTTGTTCCACCTGGATTATCGGGTCAAGCCCGATAATGACAGTATTTGCACTGGGCGCAGTATGGTAGAAATGCTTGGCGTGCTGGCTATTGTGGGCGTCCTGTCCGTTGGGGCGATTGCCGGTTATTCCAAGGCGATGTTTAAATACAAACTCAACAAACAGACCGAACAAATGAATCAGCTCTTTAACGGCATAACTCAATATTACCGCCAATTGAGTAACACTGAAAACTTATTGCCGGTCTTAAAAAAGTTAAACATCGTTCCGGTTGAGATGCTCAAGAATAATCCGTCATACATATTTGATGTTTTCAACAACAGTTTAATTGCAAAAGTAGCTCCTTGCTATGACAACAACCCTGACACCTGTACCGTACTGTATTACTTTATCACGATAAACAACAATCAGGATATCGCCGTTTGCCGCAACATTATCAATACCGTTAAAGAAAATTCGTCCGACTTATATGCGGCTGAGCTTTTGGGAAACTGGGGACAAGAAGGAGAAACTCAATATACTTTTTCCGGTGATGCCTATTGCGGTAAGTTGGGAAGAAAATGCCTGAAAGAGATTAGCATATACGATATGGAAGATATGTGCGCCAGCGGTAAAGGCAAAAACAATACACATTTAAAAGTTTGGTGGCGCTATTAACAGAAGCTATTTTTCTTCAACCGTAAAAATTTTTTCCGCGGCAACCACATAGCCGTAAACCACGCGGTCGCCCTCGTTACGCAACGCTTTACGCTCCATTAAAAGCTTTTCAAAACCGTTCTTTTTCAAAAGCTTCAATACATAATCAGAAGAATGTACAAACCTACCGGACATAGTTAAAAAGTATTCATCGCTGTTATAACTGTTTTCCGAAACGGTAAACACAAACAGCCCTTTTTCCGCCAAAACCTTAATAGCCCCTTCAAAAACTTTTCTTAAATCGCCAAAATAGGTAAGCACGTCACCGGCGGTTATCAGATTAAATTTTTTATCCGCAGTATTAAAAAAGTTTATAATATCGTCATTCAAAAGCGAATCGTAAACATATTTCTGCGCCGCCTGATTAAGCATTTTCTCCGACAAATCAACACCGGTAACCGTGCTCCAACCAATAACCGGCTTAACTTTTGCCGCGCACAAACCCGTGCCGCAGCCTATGTCCAAATATTGCACCGGACGCAAAATTTCTTTTTTGAATGTAGTCTTTACCGCCTCTGCCAAATATTCCGGCACCTGATATTCCAAACTTTCCAAAGTGTCGTCAAAATCAGGGGCAAAGGTATCAAAAATTTTTTTAACATAACCGGAATCGGCTTGCTTAACCTGCTTTTCATTCAAAATGGCATTAGCCATATACGCAACTTCTTTATTATCCGGAAACGCGTTTATCCAACGCTCGGCATATTTAGCGGCAAGCGCGCTTCCTTTTTCATCAGCGCATTCATACAGCAAATACCCGAAATTAACATGCTGATCTTCTTGTGCGTCGCCGGCAAATACCACGGCGTTCCAACCGGTTTCAAGCGCCTTTTCCCAATTTTCGGTTTTTTGATACATACGGCTGAGCGAGGTATAAATCCACGGATTATCCTGCCGCATATCCACTGCCTGAAGCAAACTTTTTTCCGCCTTTTCATATTTGCCGAGTTCAATATACGAGTTGCCTAAAATAATGTAAGCGTCAACGCTTGACGGATAAAGTTTGAGCGCCTTTTCGGCATAATCAATCGCCTTAACATAGCGGGTTAAATCATAACAAGTGTTAGCCATATTAATTACGGCAATATAACTTGCGTTGTTGGCGTTATAAACCTGCTCATAATAACTCAGCGCCAAATCAAAATCGCCGCGGCAATAGGCGATATTGCCCAAATTAAGCAAAGCGGAAGCGTTATCCGGGAAGCTTTTTAAAATCCGCATTGAAAACTTTTCTGAATTTTTATAATCGCCGTTATGATAGTAAATATTAGAGAGCGCCACCAATGAAGTAACTGAAACCGGATTAAGCCGCGACGCATTTTTATAAAACGCAATTGCTTTGTCGCTCTCGCCCATGGCGTCAAAACAGTTGCCGCAAAAAATAGAATATTTTTCGGTTTTGGGGCTCTTTTGATACAACGACAAAAAAATATCCAACGCTTCCGGATATTTTTGCTCGCGGTACAAAGATGTTGCCTTTTGCTCCAGATTGCTCAAAACAGCCTCCAATATTAAAAACTGCACGAAGTATACACTATTTTAGACGAAAAGAAAACATTTAAATTTATAAAAAAAACTATTGACGAGCGCAATTAAATATTGTATCAATGCGCCATAACTTATGGGGGTATGGCGGAATTGGTAGACGCGCTAGACTCAAAATCTTGTGGGCTTTGCCCGTGTCAGTTCAAGTCTGACTACCCCTACCAAAGCGAAAGGCTGGAATTTTCCGGTCTTTTTTATTTTAAATGCTAAAATTTACACTTTTCCTTACTAACCTGTCTTTTGGTTCTATATAGCTTGTTTTGTTATATAATATGCCTAAATTAAGTTAACACACCATAATTTAGGAGAGCACCATGATTAAAATAAATGTTGCAAACTATATTATCCACGATTTATCTCAGCGATTTCCGATGCAATCCGAGCTTGTGCCTGATGACGATATTTTAGAAGTTATAATCAATCGTTGGTCAAACAATCAATACATCACTCCGTCTGCTTATGTTAAACTCAATCACCCTCAACCCCAAAACCAATTACTTTTAATGTAAAAATTCAGCTTCAGCTATCATTCCCTTCAGTTTAGCCGCTGAAGGGATTTTTATGAGCGCCAAACCAACCTTTGCCGAGTCCTTTTGCTTGTCAAGATAGCTTTGTTGTTATCTTTAAATTATTTTCAAAGTGATATAGATTAAGTATGTCTTAACAAAATATTAACATATAGTGAGGTCACACCATGAAAAACGCGATTGATTTAACTAAAAAGCAACAAATTGAAAACAGTTTAGTGTTTGCCGGAACTATTTATGATACTTTTGAAGCTTTAGAAGAAACTTTAGGCAAGCTCAAACTTGCGACTCCGTTATTTATCACCCATGTTGCCAAAAAGGCGTTTGCCGAAGCCTTAATTCAGCGGGCTGAAAACAGTCCTAAGCTTTATGCAGCTCGCCCTGCCGATAAAATAAAACAAAAATGCCTGATTAATTAAAAAAACACGAAGAAAACTGAGTTTCTCCGTGTTTTTTTGTAAGTCTGCCGTGGTTGGTGCAGAGGAAAACGGAGCGCTATCATAGCGAATAGAGCTCCTTTCGGTTGCCATCAGATACAGTGAAGAAAGCATCAGAGCCTCCTCGTATCCAGACGTTAACAGAAAGCGCCTTTCCTGTCCACCCTTCTACAGCAAAAGACTCATCTACATCTAGTCCGCGAACCCTAAGGTCATAACGACGGAGGACAGTGCCGTTGCTCTCAACATAGACAACAAGTCCTCTCTTAACCAGGGTCATATTGGCCCAAGACCAAGTACTTTGACCAATCTTCATAGTGCCCAAGTCGCTTGTCCGATTTAGAGGATAAGCAGATGGCAGACCATATCCATAATCATAACCACCATAACCATATCCCGCATCGTAGCAACCATAAAGAACTCCGCAGGAAGACAGACTATACATCATCACAGCTCCTAGAGCCACAATGATCAATTTTTTTAATAATTTCATAATACGTAATTTTAACAGTTGCATTTTAACATCATAAACGATAAAAGTCCAGCATTAAAAAATTTCAGATATTTACTTTTGCTGAAAAATTCCGTATATTGCAATTGAATAATCAGTAAAGGAGCATAAAATGACCACATTATCACATCAGCAAGCTATGGAAGAAGCCATTAAACTTTCTGCCTCGTCTTTACAAAACATCGGCACTCCGTGCGGCGGACCTTTCGGCGCCGTAATTTGCCAAAACGGCAAACTTATCGCCGGCGGCTTCAATCATGTTTTAGCCAACCACGACCCGTCCGCGCATGGCGAAGTTCAGGCGATTCGCGCGGCTTGCCAAAAGCTTAAAACTTGGGACTTATCCGGCTGTGTTTTATACACCAGCTGCGAGCCTTGCCCGATGTGCTTAATGACTGCCAAATGGGCCAATATCAAAACCGTTTACTTTGCCGCCACCCGCAAAGACGCCGCCGACATCGGCTTTAAAGACGACGATTTATACGCCCTGCTAAAAGACGGCGTTTATGCCGAACCAATGCCGGAATTTCGCGACAAAGCCGTTGCCGTTATGCAAAAATGGCACCAAAAATTCAGCACCACCGGTCAATATTAAATTATGTCTTTGCAATCACTTAGCCTCAAATTTGACATTGCCATAAATTTGAGTTACATTTTTACGGTTACATCAGAAGGAATCTAGCTTTTGAAAAAATTTATTTCGGCGCAAGATGCCGCTAAATTAATCCCCGATAACGCCACAGTTATGATTGGCGGATTTTTACGTTGCGGCTCGCCCAAACGCGTTATTGACGCCATGATAGAACGCAAAACGTCCGGTTTAACATTAATTGCCAACGACACCGGCTTTCCCGATTCTGACAGAGGCAAGCTGATTGTAAATAAAATGGTTAAAAAAGCGATTGTAACTCATATCGGCACCAACCCCGAAACCGGCAAACAATTTAACAACGCCGAAATTGAAGTTGAACTTGTGCCGATGGGAACGTTAGTTGAAAAAATCCGCGCCGCCGGTGCCGGATTAGGCGGATTTTTAACCCCGACCGGAGTTGGCACCATTATTGAAACCGGTAAACAAACAATAGAACTTAACGGCAAAAAATATTTGCTTGAAACTCCGCTCAAAGCCGATTTTGCCATTGTTTACGCCACTAAAGTTGACAGGTTCGGCAACGCGTTTTTAGAGGGAACTACCCGCAATTTCAATACTGTAATGGCAACCGCCGCCGACACCGTAATTATTGAAGCCGATGAAGTCAGCGAAACTCCGCTTGACCCCAACCTTATCACCATTGCCGGCATTTTTGCCGACTATATTGTAGCATAAAGGACTAAAAATGACTGATTTAAGCAAAGAACAATGCCGCGAGATTATTGCCAAACGTACCGCCCTTGAATTTTCAGCCGGCGACATCATTACTTTGGGCATCGGACTGCCGACTGAAGTTGCCAATTACCTGCCGGATAACATGCACATTATGGTACAGTCTGAAAACGGCATGATTGGCGTCGGCAGCCGCGATTTAAGCGCCTCGCAAGACGCCAAAATCATTAACGCCGGCGGCCTGCCGGTAAAAGCCAAAGACGGCGCCGTGTTTTTTGATACCGCTATGTCATTTACCATTATCCGCGGCGGACATGTAAACGCCACTGTGTTAGGAGCCTTACAAGTTGATGAAGAGGGCAACCTTGCCAACTGGATGGTGCCTAACGTCTTCACCCCCGGAATGGGCGGCGCCATGGATTTGGTAGTCGGTGCCAAAAAAGTGATTGTCGCCATGGAACACACCGCCAAAGGCGAACCGCGCATTGTTAAAAAATGCACTCTGCCTTTAACCGCCGCGCATGAAGTTGATATGATTATCACCGAGCGCGCAGTTATTGAAGTAACCCCGAACGGTTTGCTGCTCGCTGAGGTTAATCCGTTGTTTTCATTAGATGAGGTTATCGCTTCCACCGGCGCCGATTTAATTATCCCCGATTCTCTGCTTCAACAAGCCGGATAAAGCCTTTATATTATTTAGTCAGGAGTATAGAATATGAACAGATTACAAAAATTTGATGATTTTGTTAAAAAAATAGACCTTGAAACATACCGTAAAAAATATTCTCATCTAAAAATCGTTGAAATGGATTTGCCTCGCAGCATACAAGCCTTAAAAACTTTATATAAATACTATTGGCAACAAATAGACATCGATAACATTCCTGATTTTGAAGAATATTACGAACTATACTATAAAGAACATCAAAAAGATATCGACGCTTTCAGAATCAAAACCGAAATGTGTGAAAACTGTTTTAACAAAGGCTTGCGCGCCCGAATTTATCGCACATGGGCAAGCATTATCACCCAAATTCACGCCGGTTATGTTGCCGAATCCGTATTCGGTGAAGGTACGGTTGATATGAATGAAGATTTAGACCACAAAGGTAAAGACTTTACAATAACCTACAATGGCAAAACCATTGGCATCCAAATCAAAAAAGAATCTAAAAGACCGGAAGCCCGCGACCGCCACCCTGATAGCAAAGGCATTATCACCATTAAATATTGCGTTCCGCAAAGAAAAGATTTTGAACAACCCACATACGTAAAATCAGGTATAATCAAGCCGCAAATGTTGGATTTTATTAAATTTTCACCCGAAGAAGGATTTTTAGATATGTATGATAACGGTTTTGTCGTCTTTATAAAGAAGCCGTTTGAAGATTTAAAAAACAATTATCCTGCTGATTAAAAACCTCATTAATCCTTTCTTCAGCTAGTAAAACATAATCAGGATTGATTTCAAAACCGATAAAATCACCGCCGTTTTTAACAGCGGATACACATTCTGAACCGCTCCCTGCAAACGGTATTAAAACCGTAAAAGGTTTGCCCTGCGGGCAAGCGGCTTGTATTAACTTATTGCATAAATCTAAAGGTTTTTGGGTAGGATGAATAATCAAATCATGCCCTTCATGGCTATGACGCCCTTGCGGCGAAACCAACTCGCCACAGGTTTTGCAATAGATAGCCCGTTCTTTTAATGCCGCCCCACCGGCAAGTGTTGAAATATTTATCACATCACGCGGCAAAGCCCCGTTTTCATGAGCGGTATATGTTGTTTCTTTACCGCAACCGAACCGGCTTTTTGTTCCATTACGAACTTTTCCGGCTGAATTTTTCAAAAAAGAATCAGTATATGGTTCGCGCACATCGTCCCGATTAAACAGTGGCTTATCCTTCCAACAAACTAATATCGATTCGTGGCTTCTCTGCCAAAAATTCAAACTCGGTATATTTTTATTAGTATAATGCCAAATTATCCAACGCTGCTTATCTATATCAACTAAAGCTGAAATTCTCGCCAATATTTCACTGAACCCGTAAACATATAAAGTTCCTGAAGGTTTCAAAACTCTGAAAGCTTGTTGCAACCATTCATTAGTCCAACTTAAATACTCAGACAACGGCATCTTATCCTTGTTGTTGCCAAAATCCTTCCCTATATTATAGGGCGGATCGGCAACAATAATATCTGCGCTGTTGTCTGAAAGCTTTTTCATACCGGAAATACAATCCATACAATGTATTTTATTAATAGCAAGCATTGTTTTACACCTATTTTATCAACCCGTTATCGCGGAAACTGAAATAATCATCGGCTGTGATAATAACATGGTCTTGAACTTTAATACCGAGCGGACTCAGCGCCTCGCAAATTTGTTTGGTAACTTCCAAATCATTTTTAGAAGGGCTTGCCTTGCCGCCTGGGTGATTATGAAACAGCACCACCGACATTGCTCCGCATTCCAGCGCAGCTTTTACCACCTCGCGCGGGTGAACCGCCACATTATTAACCGTGCCTTTTTGCATGGTTTCTTCTTTGATTATTTTAAGATGGGCGTTCAAAAACAACACTCTGAACTCCTCAACTTCCAAATGAGCAAGCGCCATTTTGCAATAGTCTATCATATAATCAAAATTGCTCAAAACCGTGTCGTTCTTTTCACGCAGTTCCTGCCATGACATCTTAATTGCCGCCGCAACCACCACCTTAAACGCGGCAATCGTGCTTTGCGACAAGCCGTAATCAGCCAACTTATATTGAGGAGCGTTAATAACTTTAGCAAATGAGCCGAAATCTTTAATTAAATTTTTAGCCAATTCTTTAACATCGCGGCGCGGAATAGCAAGCGTCAACAACAGCTCAAGCAGTTCATAGTCCGCCATACTCTTGCCCTCGTCTTTTAAGAATCTTTCTCTTAAACGTTGGCGATGCCCAATGTAATGCTGTTGCTCGCTTTTGTCGTTAATTTCCGCGTTTTTAGTCATAAGCTAGTCCAATTTATAAGGAGGTTTATCCCAACCTTTCGGTGAATATGTAAACACTTCGCAGCCGTTTTCGGTAACGCCGAGCGAGTGTTCAAACTGCGCCGACAAGCTTCGGTCGCGGGTAACCGCCGTCCAGCCGTTGCTTAAAATCGTGCCGTCTTTTTTGCCGATATTAATCATCGGCTCAATAGTAAAGAACATACCTTCTTCCATAACCGGTCCGGTGCCTTTAACGCCGCAGTGCATAACATTCGGCTCGTCATGAAAAACTTTGCCCAAGCCGTGCCCGCAAAACATATCAACCACCGAATAGCCGTATTTATGAGCATATTCTTCAATTACCGCGCCGATATCGCCAAAATGCGCTCCGGGGCGAACCGCGTCAATACCGCGCATTAAGCACTCATAGGTAACTTCACATAAGCGGGTGCCTTTAAGTTTAGGCTTTCCGGCATAATACATGCGGCTTGTGTCGCCGAACCAGCCGTCCAAGATAACCGTAACGTCAATATTTAAAATATCGCCGTCGGCAAGTTTGCGCTCATAATCGGGAATACCGTGGCAAATAACATGATTAATTGAAATGCACAAAGTTTTAGGATATCCGTGATACCCCAAGCATGCCGGAATTGCGCCGTGCGCGGTAATAAAATCGCGACATAAATCATCAAGCTCGCCGGTTGAAACACCAACCTTAACAAACGGAGTTAAATAATCCAAACACTCCGCCGCCAATTTTCCGGCTTTTCGCATACCCTCAAAATCAGTTTTTTCATAAATTTTAATACCGTTCTTTTTAACAATCATCTTTTTTGCCTTCAAAAAATTCTTTCTTATACCAATAACACCGCTGTTTTTTTCTGTCAATTCAAAACAACGGTGTTAGAGGATAAAGGGCGGATTAATTTGCTTAGCGTCCGAAACGTCCTTTCTTTTTATTGAGATTGTAGCGTAAATTTTCTTTCATATTTTTAACTTTTTTACTCATTTTATTGTTGCCTTTATCGGTACGACGCATTTTTTCACGATACGGCATATTTTCAGCCTGTTCAATTTGCTTGCGGCAGTTGTTGTAACTTCCGCGTGAAGGCGAGCTGTGCCGCGGCGTATTTTGAATTTCACAAATTTTTTGCAAAGGCTGATAGTTTTCATCAATTTCCCAATATTCCGTAAGCCCGTCCAACGGAACTTCACGGTCAATATACGGATTGGGATAAACGGTTTTAAACGCGTACCAACTTACCGGACGGTGACTTTCTTCTGCGTTTGTAACCTGCCCGCCGCCGATATTCAAGCTCTCCAAATTGGCGGTTAAGTGCGTGGCAACTCCGATTTTATCCATAATATCTTTGGTATATTCGCATTGCTCCGGATTACCGTGAATAGGTATGGCAATAATATTCGGAACTGCGGCTTTAACTTCAGCCATCAGCTCTTTCATGGCTTTGGCGTTTACATGTCCGGAATCTTGCATCTGCACTTCTTTAAATCCGCCGACCGAGCGTTCCCCCGGGCTCATCACCACTTTGGCGCCTTGACGCGCCATCATTTGCAACATTTTCGGGCCGCTCTCGCCGTTAATTTCATTAATAATACGTTGACGAGCCAGCACTAAAGTATTTTTGCCGAGCTTTACATACGGATGTAAATCAAACGCCATTTTAACCGCGGAAGACATTGCAATCGGCGAGGTCGCCGTATAGCCGACATTGTTTTGATAATCTTCCAAACCTTGCGCAAAAGCGCCGCTGCAAATAACATATTTGCGCGTAATTTGTTTATCATTTAAGTAAGATTGAATAGTCCCTTTGTAAACAACATCTTCAAAATTGTTATACCCGCTGAGCAACATGGCATCTTTAACCGTCTGCAGCCACATGCCGTCTAAAAAAACTTTGGTTTTTAAGCGGCGCGCGGTTTCAATATCTATGGCAATATTTTGCACACTGCGTGAAATAACCGGCGAAACAATTAAATTACGGTCGGCATTTTCCATAACCTCGTTATATGTATTGTCAACCGCTTTGGCAAAACCGATACGTTCTTTGGCAACCGGAGTGGTTGAAGTTGAATCCAAGCAAACAGCCGTGGTCGGCGCGGCTTTACGTTTAAAAACATCAAGATATTGCTCACGGCTGAATGATTTTCCGACCGGCATTTCTTCTTCGGTTAAAAAATCGCCGTTATTCATGATGGCGGCATAAGGCTTGTCTTCAGCATAAGTTAAAGTATAAAACCCCAAAGAATCAATTACACTGTGGCTGACATCAACCGCTTCAACTTCCATATTGTTGCCGATTTTTACCACATCACCGGCTTTAACTTTTTCAATTTCCGGAATTTTAAGTCCTTCTTTGGCAAAAGCAAGGCGCACAAAATTACGCGTAAATCCGCTTGCCTTCATCGGCGGCAAAACATACCCCATTTTAGTATAATTAACCAGCGCCCCGATATGGTCTTCATGTGCATGAGTTAAAAACAGTGCGCTCACCGGCTTTGAGGCTTTTAATCGTTTGCCGTCGGTCGGATTAATGCGGTCAAAATATTCATCAACATTCGGATACGCCGCAATAAATCCCGATTCCTGCGGTGTAAAAATAGAGCCCAAATCAAACATAATGCGATTGGTTTCGCCCTTTTCATCGGTATGCTCAATAACCGAACAGTTTCCGCCGATTCTATCTTTATTAACCCCGCCGATAAATTTTAAATTGGTATGAGCTTTTGCCATTTTGAAAACCCTCAAATTGTAAGATATTTTTATCATACAGTATTTTTGACAAAGAGCAACAGTTATTATGTCAAAACTTGATTTTTTTATTTACGCGATTATTTTCTCATATAAGGAGAACGCCATGAATAATATTTTAAAAATTTTCTATGCTTTTTTATGCGTTGCCGTAACCGCCGTTATTTGCAGTTATTTTACGCGGTTCGGCATCGCCACCTTTTACGAAAGTCTTACAAAGCCGCCGTTTTTACCGGCGAATCAGCTGTTTCCGGTTGTGTGGTCGGTTTTATATTCTTTAATGATTATTTCCTATTATTTGGTAATTAAAGACCATTCTTATGAAGATTTTCGATTGGCAACTTTAATGTTTTTGGGACAGCTGTTTTTACAAATGCTCTGGACATATTTATTCTTTTTCGGCGCGTATTTTTTATTTGCCGGAATTGTTATTTTGCTTTTGCTGTGGACAGTAGCGGAAATGATAAAAAGCTTTAAGCGGCTCAGCCCGTTTGCCGCCTATTTGCAATATCCGTATTTTTTGTGGCTGATTTTTGCCACCTATTTAAACTTCGGCATTGCTTACCTTAACGGAAATACGCTTAATTTTTAAAATTTTGCTAGACATACGGCAAAGATTGCTTTATTTTAGAGCGGTTAAAAACTTGAATTTTTGGGAAGAATAAAAATGACAACAAGTGTAAAACAAATCCGCTCAACTTTTTTGAATTACTTTGCTAAAAACGGACACAAAATTATTCCGTCATCGTCTTTGGTGCCGGATAACGACCCGACTTTAATGTTTACCAACTCCGGCATGGTGCAATTTAAAAATATCTTCACCGGCAATGAAACCCGTGATTATAAACGAGCAACCACTTCCCAAAAATCAGTGCGCGCCGGCGGCAAACACAATGACCTTGACAGCGTCGGATATGATGTTCGTCACCACACGTTTTTTGAAATGCTCGGCAACTTCTCGTTCGGCGATTACTTCAAAGAAGAAGCCATCACCTACGCGTGGGAACTGGTAACCAAAGTTTTCGGTCTTCCGAAAGACCGCTTGGCGGTTACCGTTTATCATACCGATGATGTTGCCTACAATTTATGGAAAAAAATCTCCGGCTTACCGGAAGATCGCATTATCCGCATTTCCACCAAAGATAACTTTTGGCAAATGGGCGATACCGGCCCATGCGGTTACTGCTCTGAAATTTTTTATGACCACGGCCCTGAAGTTTGGGGCGGGCTCCCCGGAACTCCCGAAGAAGACGGCGACCGCTGGATTGAAATTTGGAATTTGGTGTTTGATGAGTTTGAAGACTTGCCTGACGGAACCCGCATTCCGTTAAAGCAGCGCTGTATTGATACCGGCATGGGGCTTGAGCGTATTTCTGCCATTTTACAGGGCGTTCACTCCAATTATGATACCGATTTGTTCCGCAACTTAATTGCCGACATTTGCAAATTATCCGGCACCGACCCTGAAAACAAAAGTTTTTCATCGTCATACAACGTAATTGCCGATCACTTACGCTCCACCTCGTTTTTAATCGCCGACGGCGTTTTACCTTCCAATGAAGGCCGAGGTTACGTTCTGCGCCGCATTATGCGCCGCGCGATGCGCCATATTTACATGCTTGGCATTCATGAACCTATGATGTACAAGCTTTTGCCGTCATTACAGCGTGAAATGGGCGAAGCTTACCCTGAACTTTACCGCCACGAGGCCTTAATTCGTGAAACCATTAAAGCCGAAGAAACCCGCTTCGGGCGCACCTTGTCTAAAGGCTTAAAATTGCTTGACGATGAAACTTCTTCATTAAAATCCGGCGATGTGTTAAACGGCGCCACCGCCTTTAGACTTTACGACACTTACGGATTTCCGCTTGACTTAACCGAAGACGCCCTCAAAGCCAAAAACATTATGGTTGACTGCAAAGGTTTTGATGACGCTATGGCCAAACAAAAAGCCGAAGCTCGCAAAAACTGGGCAGGCTCCGGCGATTCCGGCGTTGAAAAAATTTGGTTTGACTTGCAGGAAAAACTCGGCACAACCGAATTTTTAGGCTACACCACCACTAAAGCCGACGGACAGATTACCGCGCTGGTGCAAAACGGGCAAGAAGTTCAATCCGTAAACGGCGGCGAATTTTATCTGCTTGCCAATCAGTCGCCTTTTTATGGCGAATGCGGCGGTCAGGTAGGCGACACCGGGCAGATTATCGGTCAAAATTTTGTAATTGAAGTTACCGACACCAAGAAAAAACTTGACGGCGTAATTGTTCACGTTTGCAAAATGATTAGCGGTGAAGTTAAAGCCGGTCAAACCGCAAGTTTTGAGGTAAATGACGTTATCCGCAACCGGATTCGCGCCAATCACTCCGTTACTCATCTGTTGCACAAAGCAATGCGCACCATTTTGGGCGAGCACATTGCGCAAAAAGGTTCGCTCGTCGGCCCCGACAGAATGCGTTTTGACGTTTCGCACCCGCAGCAAATAACCGCGGAGCAATTACAGCAGATTGAAGATATGGTTAATGAATCAATCCGTAAAAACTACCATGTCAACACTGTTATCATGAACAAAGAAGAGGCGGTAAATTGCGGCGCCATGGCTCTGTTCGGTGAAAAATACGGCGATGAAGTGCGGGTTGTCCGCATGGAACGCGACGGCGAAATTTACTCGCAAGAGCTTTGCGGAGGCACGCATGTTTCCGATACCGGCGACATCGGCTACTTTAACATTGTTTCAGAATCAGCGGTTGCCGCCGGCGTTCGCCGTGTTGAATGCGTAACCGGATATGGTGCTGAAAAATTTGTGCAAGGCATTGAAGATAAATTGCATCATATTTCCGCCATGCTCAAAACCAACCCCAATGATTTGGAAGCTCGTATTCAAAACCTGATGGATGAAAAGAAAAAACTTGAGGCTGATATCTTTAACTTAAAGAAAACCTTTGTCAGCCACAAGAGCGCCGATAACCAAGATAAAATCGGCACCGTCAACGGCATTAAATTTGTCGGGCGCATTATTCCCAACATTCACCCGAAAGAGCTTAAAGCCTTTATTGATGAAATCAATCAAACTATCGGTTCTGGCATTGTGGTTTTGGGCTCAAACAAAGACGACAAAGCCTCGCTTGTTGTCGGCGTAACCAAAGACTTAACCGATAAATACTCCGCGGTTGAGATGGTGCGCGCCGCGGCCGCAATCGTTGGCGGCAATGGCGGCGGCGGACGTCCGGATATGGCGCAAGCCGGCGGTCCTGACGCTTCTAAACTTGAAGAAGCGATTGCCGCGGTTAAACAAATGATATAAAAGTTAAACACGGCGGATAAATTTTCGCCGTGTTTTTTTTGATTTTATTTTGAGAAATAACGAATATATAAATCGGCGGAGAAAAAAATGTTCATATTAAAACGCCCTACACCAAGTCTAAAACAAGAACTTTACCGCAAAGCCATTCATTTAAGTTCGCTTTGGATGCCGCTGTTTATTTATTTGGCACCTCAAGCATGGGCATTAATTTTGTTCGGCACCGCGTTTGTGTTAAACGTGATTATTGAATATGCCAATTACCGCCGGCAGAGTTGGGCTCGTAAAACTTTCGGGCGCCTGTTTTTCCGCACTTTACGCGCCAAAGAAACTATCCGCAACCGCTTCCGCCCGAGCGGTTCCATGTATGTGTTAAGCGCCGCCTTTTTATGCGCCTTGTGCTTCAGCAAACCGATTGCCGCTATCAGTATGACGGTTATGCTCATTTCCGATTCGGCGGCTGCTTTAATCGGCAAGCGATTCGGCTCGCACAAAATTTATAAGCAAAAATCAGCCGAAGGCACAGCCGCCTTTTTTATCAGCGCATTACTCGTTAATTTAGCTTTTAACCCACTGTTTCCTATCGGTTTTTCCGCCGTTATCGCTTGCTTGGCGGCAACTTTGGCGGAATTGTTTGAAGATAAAATCAAAGCCGATGATAATCTTTCTATCCCATTGATTTGCGGCACTTTACTAACAGTCTTATAAAAATTTCAAAATTTTTGTCATTTTTATCTTGCCTTTTTAGACAAAATATGTTCTAATCTGTCTTAGTTTAATATCTTTATGTTTAATTTTTTTTAATTTCTCTGATTATGGCAAAGAAAATCGCAGCATTGGAAAATGTGAACCTCATCGTTCTCAACAACAAAATCAATGACTTCATGACTGAGAACAAACTGCAGGCACAAGAAGGTCACTGTCGCCTCGTGCGTATGGTACTGAGACATCACGTTCACAGTTTCCCACAGAATATACCATTCATCGCCGCCGTTACAGCCTGTGCCAATGGTGACAACGTCGTCTTCGGCATCAAGCGCAAGAAAATGGCTGTCATCCCCGGAAACTCCATCGCTTCCGAGACCAAGGTCGGCGACACCTTTGAAATGGGTGGCATCAAGTACGCAATCAAGGATACCGTAAACGGTATTCCAAGATACGAACCAAAACCGAACAGAAAATGATTGCAGCAACAGTTGTCGGCTTGGCGCTCATAGCGTCCCCGACCCCGCGCGAGCTACCTAAGCCTCCTTCTGAGGAGCGCTTGCCGCTCACTGCAGTGAAGAACTCTGATTTTGCTTATGAAGAACTTGAGCGCATGCACAAGCTCTTACAAAGCAACTACACTCTTGTTAAATACAAGAAGTAACCTTTTTAAGCCTCCGTTTCGGAGGCTTTTTTATAACCTACACAATCACAAATTTCCCATTCCAAGTCTGGCTGACGACATTAGCCAACGGATAGCATGACCATAATTTGCTCCAATACCTCTTTTGCCGATTTATCAAAATCAACGCATATACTGTTATTATCTCGCAAACAACAGCATTTATTTTTAACATCATACAAGCAAAACGGCGTGGTGAAATGTTCGCCATACAAAACTGAATCATCAATATGAAAACTTATGCCGTTTCGTTTGCAAAAATCAGCTTTTGCCTTATTCCAAAGCTTGTCATCAACCTTAAATGACCCATCCGGCAAATAAGTAAGTTGTTTATTTTTCTCAAAATAATCCGCGAGCGACCAAATATGCGTATACGGAATTTGCTCTTGTCGCAAAAACTCTGTAATATCTTTTTCAAACCCGCCGCTTAAAATATAAATTTCTATCCCCTCTGCTATGGCAAGCGTGTTAAATTCCCTAAAAAAATGCGGATTCGCAGTAATCACTCCATGGTAATCAATGCCGATTTTTAAACTTTCCGCCATTAATTGCTCTCCGCTGAAAATAAATCTTTAACCGAATTGGGGCTAAATACCGAGAGCGGATTTATGCTGATTTTCGGCTCATGCACATTGCCTGTAATTTTATAACTCACCGCAAATACCGTGCCGTCTTTTCCGGCTAAAACCGAACCCACCACCGGAATTTTTCCGATTAACGAATTTAAGCTGTACGCCGGCGAAATAACACCTTTAACATCAAACTCTTTGCTTGCTTTTTTATATAATCCGCTGCCGGTAAAACCGATAACATTACCGAACATTTTAGCGTCTTTAATATACAGCACCTTGTTTTTATATTCAAACGGAGCGTCAAAGTGTGAAAATGTTAAACCCTCGCCGCGCAGCAAATCCAAAATTCCGCTAAATGACGCCATGGTTAAAAGCTTAGCCAGCAGTGGCGTATTATGAATACTGAAATCGCGAATTTGCGCATGCCCGACAAATTCTTTGTTACGGTTGCGCTTGGCCTCAATTTTTAAAATTCCGCCGGTCATATCATCATAAAGGCGCAAAACCCTTAAAGTGCTTCCGGCATTGTTACTGTCAATTGAAAGTAAATACTCACCATCAGGACGAGGAACATAATCAAGTTTAAGCTTAATTGATTTATCTGAGCCGTAGTTGCCCACCATATGCACCTCGTCAATACCTATTTTAGGCTTTAACAGCACGCTACCGGCAAAATTTTTAATCGGCGTGTCAGGGTTAGTCCACAAGCTGTTCACGGCGATAAACACTTCCGTATTCGGCACCTTAGTCCAATCGTCATCATCGCTTTTGCTATTGCCTGATGCGGCTTTATTTTCCGTGGCGGCAAAAAGCTCCGTTAAGTCATAACTGTTTCCGCTGACATTAATTTTAACTTTTTTACCTTTATCGGCAAATTCTATTTTGGCTTTAGCGGAAGTTTTCGGTCCATGAATCCGACTGATATTTACTGCTTTTAAATCGCCGGTTTTATCCAAAGTAATATCGCCGCTTAAATCAAAATCTGATTTATGCAAACTGAACGAACTTATTTTGCTGATTTTGCTACCGGCAAGCTCCAGTTTTGCTTTAACATCACCGGCAACACCGCCTGCTTTCTTAAACCCTAAAAAGCTGTAATCAATCGCGGCGTTTTTCAAATCGGCATCTACATCAAGCGTAGTTTTATTATTGTTCAAAACCGTTAAATCGGCCGTCACATTAGCATAGCCGTTAATATACGGAGTATTCAAAAGCGCGGTGTTCACCCCGAGTTTTTTCTTTACCGCATCATTAAGCACAAACTTAAGCGTGCCTTTGCTTTTATAAGTTTTGTCATTAAAAAATTCGTTAAACGCAATTTTAAGCGGGATACCGTCAAATTCGGCATTGCCGGTAACTTCAAAACCATTGGCGTTAACCTGCAAAAACAATTTTTCCGCTGTTAAATCTTTACCGTCCAGAGCATTCGGATATTTCAGGTTTTGTAAATCTGCCTTAACATCCACTTTAATTTCATCCGGCGAAAGGTCTTGATACAGTTCAAAATTAAGCCCTAAATCAATTTCCACATCACCGGTTAATGCCCCGGGATTTATGCCTATTTCTTTAGCATAATTAAGCGGAAGATTGTCAATAAAGCGCAATGCGTCGTTCACGCTTGAATTGCCTTTAATATTAATGTCTATATAATTGTTATGTTTATTTAAATCATACAGACGAACATTACCGCCGGTAATGATAACTCCGTCCGAAACGCCTTTATCCACTTTAATATCAATATCTGAGCTTGAAAAATCGGCCACTCCGTACACATTGTTTACCACCGGCATTCCTTCAAGATATGAAATATTGCTGTCAACCACGTCGGCGCGCCCTTTAAGACTTAACAAATCAATGGCGTTAGCTTCTTCATCATAGCCAAACGTAAACACAAACTTGCCGTTTTCGGCATAGCCGCCAAACAGATTTTGCTTGCACCATTCCCAAGCCGGTTCCGCCAAATATCGCGGCCAAAATTTTGATAAATCATCAAGTTTAAACTTATCAATATCGGCTTCAAACACAATTTTTAAATCTTCCAGAGACCTTTCAAAAACGTATTTTTTATAGCCTGAAATATCTAAGCTTAGTTTAGTTTTTTGTCCGCCGACCGTAAAATCGGCGTTTGAAACCTTAACTGAGTTTAAGCCGCTGTCAATATTGCCTTTAAGCGCAAAGGCATCAATTCCGTAATTAAATTTACTGTCATCATTAAAAATAACCTCGCCGGCGCCGCCTTTAATTTGAAAACGCAAATCTTCAAGCGCGGCATCCAAACTACCGATTAAATCGCGTTTGCCGGCCATAATATCATCAAAATCAATCAGCGCCACCACATTACCGTCAACCGGAACATCAATTTTCGGCATATTGTCGCTTAAATTGCTGATTAAATCCGAAAGCACCAAATCGGCAAAACTGAAATCAAGCACCAAGTGATTATTAAAAGTTTGATATTTACCGCCCAAATTTAAGGTTGCAAGCCGGTCTTTTAAGTCAAGCAAGCCGCCGATTCCAATTTCCAAATTGTTAATATTGCGGTCAAAGTCAAACTTAACATCCTTAAAGCTCCACTTGCGTCCTAAATCAACTTCATGAAACTCCACTTCGGCATTTTTAATATTAATTTCATTAATAAAGCTTTCAGGATAAATATCATCATCAGAGTTAAACCGTTCCAAAAATCCTTCAAACCAATCAACGTAGGCCTGAACCTTCTTTTTGTTAATTTCATTGGTTTTATCTTTTTCCAACCCATAAGTCATAAAAATTGCCACTTGCGGGTTTTCAACCGTCACGCTGCTCGGCGCCACAATACCTTTAAGCAACGCTCTGACACTGAACGATAGCGAAAGTTTCGGCGCTTTAATTGAAAATTTATCATCTGCCGCGCGCAAACTGACATTATTGGCAATAATTTTTATCGGCTGAATTGAGCGCACCAACTCCAAATTAACCTCGCCGATATTCATGGAATATTGCTGTTCATCAGAGTTAAGCGCTTGCATAATATATGGTTTTAAAAACGGCACCGACAGCGGCCCTTGATACAAAATCCACAGCAGATACAAAAGCGAAAGTAACAAAGCCACGCCTAAATAATCCATGGTTTTGCGCATATAATACAATCTGCCGGAAATTTTTTTCATTTGTTAAAGCCACTCCAAAATATCACGGTAATTGTGCAAACTGAACAAACCGTCATGAGGAGCGCCCTCATAAATTATCATTTTTTTAGGCTCGTTTGCCTGTCTGTAAAGCTTTTCAGCCAACGCGGGCGGAATTACTTCATCATCTTTTGTCGCCATAATCAAAATCCGTGTCTTGATTTTACCAATCAGTGCTAAATTATTATATGTATCTTTCATCAACAAATCAAGCGGCACAAGCTTAATTGCGCCGAATGTAACATAACTTTCGGCGGTTTCCGACAAACTGGTAAACGGGACCTCTAAAATAACCGCGTTAAAATTGCCGTTATGTTGCTGATTTTCCGCCGCATATAACGCTGTATAACTCCCGAGTGAAATACCGTAAATTATAATTTTATCATTGCTGAAACCAAGCTTGTTTAAATATTTAACTGCATTTACGGCGTCTTGTTCTAAATATTGTTGTTTAATTTTTTTACCCTGTCCTCCAAAACCGCGATATTCTGGCATTAAAACCGAATATCCCGCCTTGGCAAGCGGTATCATTTTGTGGTAATAATGCTCCAAATTGTACGAGTTGCCATGTAAAAAAATAATTGCCTTGCCATTATTTTGCAAAGTTTTGTTTAAATACAGCCACCCCATAACTTTTCCACCGTTTTTACCATAATCAAAATAGGTAACCTCTTCAGCGTTAAAGCCGTTTGTGCGCGCCTGATTTATATCCGCCGGATAGTCATAAGCTCCGTAAAAAATATATTCGGGAACAAGCACCACCGCCGCGCATAAAAGCGTATACGCAATCAAAGCGACGAGAGCAAATATTTTAAGCATTTTCAGCATTGCCGACCTTCCCCGCCAAAGCCGCTGCTAAAAACATATCAATATCTCCGTCTAAAACCGCTTTATAATCTGAGGTTTCGGCTCCGGTGCGCAAATCTTTTACCAAACGATACGGCTGCAACACATAAGAACGGATTTGATACCCCCAACCGTTTTCACCTTGCGCATCGCGTTGCTCTTCCGCCGCCGCGGCACGTTTTTGCAACTCGCGCTCATACAAGCGGGCTTTAAGCATTTTCCACGCATTATCACGGTTCTGAAATTGTGAGCGCTGACTTTGGCTTTGCACCACAATTCCGGTCGGCAGGTGAGTAATGCGCACGGCGGAATCGGTTTTGTTAATATGCTGCCCGCCGGCGCCGGAAGCGCGATAAGTATCAATTCGGCAATCGGCTTCATTAATGTTAATTTCAATGGTATCATCAATCACCGGATAAACTCCGACTGAAGCAAAGCTGGTATGCCTTCTGCCGGCGCTGTCAAACGGCGAAATTCTGACCAAGCGATGCACGCCGCTTTCTGATTTAAGCCAACCGTAAGCATTATGACCTGAAATTTTTACGGTAACTGACTTAATTCCGGCAACTTCACCCTCGGTTTCTTCCTGATATTCGGTTTTATAATTGTGCTGTTCCGCCCAGCGCGTATACATTCTAAGTAGCATCTCCGCCCAATCTTGCGCTTCCGTGCCACCGCTTCCGGCATGAATTTCCAAATACGCGTCATTAGCATCAACCTCTCCGGAAAGCAAAGCTTCAAGCTCGGCATGTTTAGCCTGTTTTTGCAGTTTTTCCAAATCAGCGTATATTTCCGCTTGCAAAATTGCATCATCATCGGCAAGTTCAGCCATTTCAGCATAATCACGCACGCTTTTTTCCATATTTTGGTATGTGATGAGCGAACTTTCCAAATTATTTTTTTCACTCAAAAGCTTTTGCGCATTGGCGGCATTATTCCACAAATCGGGATTTTCGGTTAAAGAATTAAGCTCTTCCAGCCTGAGGACGGCATTGTCATAATCAAAGATACCTCCTCAG
Source organism: Pseudomonadota bacterium (assembly GCA_021617435.1). Lineage (GTDB taxonomy): Bacteria > Pseudomonadota > Alphaproteobacteria > RF32 > CAG-239 > CAAFZY01. The sequence continues at coordinate 9,126 of JAJWCP010000003.1, read as the reverse complement.
CAATTCTAACGATTGCTTAATTTCATCAATTAAATTAACAAACTCAGCCTTCATTTAATATTCTCCGCCAACTTGCAAAATTTCAGAATCCGAATCAATCACCATCGCGTCATTACCGTCGCCGCCGATAATCCGTTGTTTTGTTGTATCAAAACTGTAATCCGGTTTAATCGCCTCCACAATTACGGTTGCGTCCCCCGGCTGCGAAAGCTTGCCGGTATTCGGGTTAATCCGAACCAACTTAATTCCTTGCGGGATTCTGAAGTTGGAATCAGGCACATCTTTTAACGCGTCTTTAATAAAATCATAAAAAATCGGCAATGCGGCAGCCGCGCCGGTTTCAAACCGCCCTAAGCTGACCGGAGAATCGTAACCCACATACACTGCCGCCACTAAATCAGGCGAAAACCCGACAAACCACGCGTCTTTATTTTCATTGGTGGTGCCGGTTTTGCCGCCCAAGTGCCGATTTAAACTTCTTAATCGGGAGCCGGTACCTCTGATAGCCACGCCCTCTAAAATAGAAGTCATTTGATAAGCGGTAAGCAGGTCAACAATTTGTTCGCGCGTGTCCGGTTTGTGCGGCGGCATCTGGTTTTCCCATTTATCGGCATTGCAGTCATGGCAATCATAGGTATCTTCTTTGTAAATGGTTTTGCCGTCCCTGTCCTGAATACGTTCAATCAAATACGGGCTGACTTTTTTGCCGCCGTTTACAATAATGGCGTAAGCGCTTGCCATATCAATAACTCTGGCATCCGCCGCCCCCAATGATGATGATAAAAACTGCGGCAGATTGTCATTAATCCCGACCCGTTTGGTCATTTCCGCCACTTTATCCATACCTATATCTTGCGCCAAACGCACCGTCATCAGGTTTTTAGACTGCTCCACGCCTTGACGCAAAGTCATTAAGCCGTAAAACTTTTTAGAATAATTTACCGGCTTCCATTTCGGTAGCCCAACCCCTTGGTCAAGCACAAACGGCGCGTCCAAAATTAAATCATTCGGCGAATAGCCCATTTCCAAAGCTGTTAAATAAACAAACGGCTTAAACGATGAACCGGTTTGCCGATATGCTTGGGTCGCGCGGTTAAATTGCGATTTTTTAAATGAAAAACCGCCCACCAGCGCCAACACCTTACCGGTGTGCGCGTCAATTACCGCCATGCCTCCTTCAACATCGGGAATTTGCCGCAAAGCAAATGCGTCTTTTACTTTAGTGTCTTTAATCGGCTCAACATAAATAACATCGCCAACCTTTAACACATTTGCAACCGAAGTCGGCTCTGCGCCGGTAAACTTATTCTTTAACACCGGTTTCGCCCATTTTATATCTTTAAGATAAATATTCCCGTTTTCGCCGGTTGCGGTTTCAATTTCCGCCCGCTGCTTTTCTGTTTTAAGCACCACTGCTTTTTGCCATGTCGGCTCCGCGCCGGCGGTAAGTTCCGTATCTTGCAGTGTCTTTTTATAATTTTCGTCAATGGCAATATTTTTTTCCGCTCCTCGCCAACCGTGCCGACGGTCATAATCAATCAACCCTTTGCGGAAAGCCGCGGTCGCCATTGACTGAATTTGCGGATTAATAGTGGTTCTGACAATTAAGCCGCCCTCATACAAAGCGTCATTGCCAAGGTTGTGCACAATCGCACGGCGAACTTCTTCGCTGTAATATTCCGCGTCTTTCAAAAATCCGTTCTCACGCTTAACCACTTCAAGCGGTTTAGCCTTAGCGGCGTCCGCCTCTTCTTCCGTTACATAACCGTCTTCTGCCATGCGACCGATAACCCAGTTGCGGCGCGCAACTGCCGCGTCATGTTTCTTTATCGGGTGATAGTTATTCGGACCTTTCGGCAATGCCGCCAAATAGGCAATTTCTTCCAAGCTCAAATCATCAAGCGATTTATCAAAATAATTAAGCGCCGCCGCGGCAACCCCGTATGAGCGATTGCCCAAATAAATTTCATTTAAGTACAATTCTAAAATGTGGTCTTTGGTAAAGGCTTTGTTCATGCGGTTTGCTAAAATCGCTTCTTTAACTTTGCGAACGTATGAAACTTCCGAGCTGAGCAAAAAGTTTTTAGCAACTTGCTGCGTAATGGTAGAAGCGCCTGACGGACGCCGTCCCGAGCCCAAGTTTTTAATATTATGCAAAACGGCGCGCACAATGCCGATATAATCAATTCCGCCATGCTGATAAAAATGTTTGTCTTCTGCGGCAATAAACGCCTGCTTAACTCTATCGGGAATTTTATCAACCGGAACAAACAAACGCTTTTCTGCGGCATATTCCATCAACAACTGCCCGTCACCGGCAAACAAGCGAGTGGTAACCGCCGGTTCATATTTGGCAAGCTGATGATAATCCGGCAAATCAAAACTCAATTTGCTGATAAATATCGCCAAAATGAACAACGCCAAAATACCCAAAAACAAACCGGCGCTTATTATCGTTGAAAAGAACTTAAACATACATCAAATTCCGTTAAATAAAATCAGACATTGCCGCCACTTTATTACATTTTAGCAAAATTGCAAAAGAAAAATGTAACCTATACCGCCAAAAACGTTACCCGTTTAATACAAAGCGGCAATTTCCGGGTCATTAAAATATTTATCAATAGCAGATGAAACTGATTTTGCCAACTTTTGCCGATAATTACGCTGTTTTAACAAGCTTTCTTCCTGACGATTGGAAAGATAGCCCATTTCCAACAGTGCTGAAGGAATATCCGGAGCTTTCAGCACGGCAAATCCGGCAAAACGATGTGTGTTTGAAACAAGCCGCACATTTTTTTGCATTTCGCCGACCATGTAAGCGGCAAATTTAGATGATTTGTTGCGGCTGTCGGTTTGCGAAAGCGAAATCAGAATATCATTAATTTCTTTGGAGTTTTCCGAAAAATCAACGCCTCCGATAATATCAACTTTATTTTCGCGCTCCGCCAAAGCCGCCGCCTCCTTATCTGACGCCGTTTCCGAAAGCGTATAGACCGAAAGTCCTTTAGCATTACGGTTTACAGCGCTGTCGGCATGAATAGACATAAACAAATCAGCCTTATAGCGCTGCGCAATTTTAACCCGCTGTCTAAGCGGAATAAAAATATCGGTATTGCGGGTTAAATAAACTTTATAGCCGCGCTTTTCCAAAATGGCTTTAAGCTCTTTGCCCATTGCCAGAGTAATGTTCTTTTCATAAGTTTTGCCGTATGCGCCGATTGCTCCGGGGTCTTTGCCGCCGTGTCCGGGGTCAAGCACTATGATTTTTTTACGCGGAGCGCTTTTTTTGCTGCTGTCGGGGCTAAAAAACCAACTGCTCGCTGATGCTGTTTTAGTTTCAGCCTTTTGCGAACTTCCGGCGCCTTCTGATGAAAAAGCATAACGAGTGCCAACCTTGGCGTTAAAATCACGCTCTGAACAAAGTGCCACATCAACCACAAAGCGCCATTTACCGTTGCCTTGCGGCGCCAAAACAAAGGCTTTTTTAATAAGTGCCGGCTTCTGCAAATCAAAAACTATGCGTTTATCATTACCATTAAGTTTGCCGATTCTGGTCTGTTTAATTAAATTATTTTTATCGCTCTGCAAGGCTTGTTTAACATTCATATCATAAACATCAACCACCAAACGCTTAGGTTCGCTTAACAAAAAGGTCCGATATTCGGGTTTGCTGTCGGCTTCAAACACAATGCGCACGCTGCCTACCTGCTGCCCGATTCGCATATTGGTAATATTACCTGCATTAACGTTTCCGGCAAACATTGTAACACAGCAAAGCATCCCCGCCGCAGACAGGCAGGCACGCTCAAACAACATAAATAGTCTGTTAATTATGTTTTTCATACGCACTCCGTTACAAATTGCGCATATTGTACGCCACAGTTATTACCAATGAGTTAAAATATGCCCTGCACGCATAAAATTTGTCACAAGATAAAAATTTTAATTGTAATTTAAAACAAATCCTATATTGTAGCTCTGTCAGGTGATTGCGCACTGATTTAAGAGATTGGTATTGATAAAATGACGGATTTTTCTCTTAAAAAGGTGCCGCTGCTTTTAATATATTGAAAATACGGATAAAAGTGAGCAGCCTGATATAAACAAAACGGGATATTTTTTAGTTTTCAGGCTATAAAAAACAAGAATTAAGAAAGTTTAGCCTCAAAACTGACATAACAAAAACTGAACCAGGCGGGTTTATACACCCTGCCGCTGATTATTTGAGACCAAAGCGCCTTGTCTTTTGATTATGCCGAAATATCCCTGCAAACAGATATAAACATATCGCCGCAAGCGATAACATTATGATGGGAAAACGTTATGACAAAAAGAATGCTGATTGATGACACGCAACCGGAAGAAACCCGCGTGGTTATCATTGACGGGAACAAAGTTGAAGATGTTGAGTTTGAATCAAGCTTCCGTAAACAAATAAAAGGTAATATTTATACCGCCAAAGTTATCAGAGTTGAACCTTCGTTGCAAGCCGCCTTTGTTGATTACGGCGGCAACCGCCATGGTTTTTTGGCATTTGGTGAAATTCACCCTGACTATTACAATGCCTCGCCTGAGCTGTTAGAAGCCGTTGACCGCGAAGTTGATGAAATTATTGAGCGTAAAAAGCAATATATCAAAGAGCGTGAAGAACAACGCGAGCGCATTCGCGCTGAAAAACAAGCCGCATATGAGGCCCGCAAACGTGAAGAAGAAGCCAGAACCGCCGAAGAAGCCCGCTTGGCTGAAGGAGTTGCTGCTGTAGCAACCGCCGAGCCGGAATCTGCTGCTGCAGTTGCTACTGAAGTCACGGAACAAATTGCCGAACCCGCCGCGGAACCTGTCGCTAAGCCTAAAAGAAAATACACTCGCCGCAAACCGTTAAAGAAAAAATCCGAAGCTGAAATTCCGGCTGAAGATTCTACCGAAAAAACCGAAGAACCGAAAGAAGAACTTAAAGTTTTATCAGCCGATTCTGATAACAATGACGCGGTTGTTTGCGATGACTGCTCTGATGATGAAAACGATTCTTTCGATTCTGAATCTGAATATGATGCTGCCGACAATGACGATGATGATTCCGATGAAGATTTTGAATTGCAACGCAAACTTTTACGCGCTCGCAAACTTTATCATTACAGCACTATTCAAGACGTTATCAAAGAAGGTCAAACCCTGCTTATTCAGGTGGTAAAAGAAGAACGTGGCAATAAAGGCGCCGCCTGCACCACTTATTTATCTTTGGCCGGCAAATATTGCGTATTAATGCCCAATCGTATTAAAAGCGGTGGCGTTTCGCGCAAAATCACCAATGCGGCTGACCGCAAGCGATTAAAAGAGATTATGAAAGAACTTCCTTTAACTGCCAACATGTCCATGATTATCCGCACCGCCGGCGAAGATAAAACCAAAGCAGATATTGTTCGCGATTACAATTACTTGATTCGTACATGGAATCACATTCGCTTAAACGCTCTTAAAAACAAAGTTCCGAGCCTTATTTATGAAGAAGGCGACTTAATCAAACGTGCTTTGCGCGATATGTACACCAAAGACATTGCCGAAGTTATTGTTGATGGCAACGAGGCTTATAAAGCCGCCCGCGATTTTGTTAAAATTTTATCGCCGAGCAGCTTAAAAAAAATTAAGTGCCGCAAGCCGAACGAAATGCCGATATTCCAACGTTTCCAAATTGAATCGCAGCTTGATAAACTTCATAGCCCGATTGTTCAGCTTGAATCCGGCGGTTATTTAGTTATTAACCCGACCGAGGCTTTGGTATCAATAGATGTTAACTCCGGTCGCGCCACCAAAGAAAAAGACATTGAAGAAACTGCCTTAAAGACCAATTTGGAAGCTGCCGATGAAATTGCCAAACAATTACGCATGCGCAATCTGGCCGGCTTGGTAGTTATTGACTTTATTGATATGGACGAACCCAAAAACAATGCCGCGGTTGAAAAACGCATGAAAGACGCGCTTAAAAATGACCGTTCCCGCATTCAGGTTGCTAAAATGAGTTGTTTCGGCTTGCTTGAGCTTTCGCGTCAACGCATGCATTCTTCATTTATTGAAAGCAACTACCAATCCTGCCCGTTCTGCCATGGACAAGGCGTTATCCGCACCACGGAATCAGGCGCTATGCTCATTTTGCGCGCCATTGAGGAAGAAGGCGTTAAAAGCCGTTCGTCACGCATTACCGTGTTTGTTCCGACTGAAACCGCTATTTATCTGCTTAACCAAAAGCGCCAAAATCTGTGCGATTTGGAAAGCCGTTATAAAATGTCAGTGGTAATTTCTGCCGATAGCGAAATTAAAAATATTTCCGACTACCGTATTGAGCGCGTCCGTCAAACCAAACCGGTGGAAGATGATTCTGAAAACACTCCGATGACCGCATATTCTGAGGCTGAAGAACTTCCGGAAGCTGAAGAAGAGGCAACTGAAGAAACCCCTGAAAATGATAACGAACCTGAAATTTCCAATGAAGAAGGCGGTGACCGCGATAATCGTTACAATCGCCGTTTTCACGGACGCCGCAATCGTTATGACCGGCGCCGTAGCAAATTCGGGCGCCGCGATTACAACAATCGCGATGATTACCGACAACATTACAACAACGCCGCTGAAACTCCTGCTCCGGTAAACACCGAAGAGCCTAAAAAAGAAGGAAAAGTTGCATGGTGGAGAAAGTTAATCGGTTAATCAGCTTCATAAAAATCCGGCAGATTTTAACAATCTGCCGGTACTTTGCTTTGCCCATATTAATTTTAGGCCTATGCCTTTTTTCATTTAATGCCGCCGCACTATCATTTATCTCTGACGATGAGAGCGAAACGCTTGTGCAGCATATTGTAAAACCGATATTCGGCGCCGCCGGCATTACTTTTAACCCACACAAAATTTTAATTGCCAACGATTCCACGCTTAACGCTTTTGTCAGCGATGGCAATTATTTGGTTATTCATAGCGGAACCTTAATGAACGCTGATAATGTTAATGAACTCAACGGCATTCTCGCGCATGAAGCCGGACACATTGCCGGCGGACATATTGTGCGGCAAAAAATTCGTATCGGACAAGCGCAAATTGCCAGTGTTGCGTCACTAATCGCCGCCGGCGCCGCAGCGGCAGCTTCCGGTAACGCCGAGGCTGCGCTTGCCGTTATGCTAGGGTCGCAAAGCTCGCTTCTAAACTCTATGACTGCATACCAAATGCAGGAAGAGCGCAGCGCCGATGAAAGCGCGGTAAAATATTTAAAACAATTAAACCAATCAGCATTCGGATTAAAAAACTTTATGCAAAAATCGGCTCGCGCCAACCGTCTTAACGGCTATCAAGATTTTCCGTATTTTCGCACCCATCCGCTGAACAGCGAGCGTATTGCTTTTTTCACGCAAGCCGCTGAAAATTCATCCGGAGCCGTAACCTCGCCGTTTGATACCGAATTTAAAATGGTTAAAGCCAAATTGTCAGCATTTTTACTGCCGACCGAGCGTGGCTTTAAGCTTTACCCGCTGTCAGATAAATCGGCATCGGCGCAATACGCCCGCGCCATTTTATATTATCGGCAAAACAATTTGCCGCAGGCGTTAAAAAATATAGACTCATTAATTGCCAAACAACCGGAGAATCCGTTTTTTTACGAACTTAAAGGACAGTTTTTGTTTGAAAAAGGCAAATTGCCGGAAGCGCTCACCGCTTATAAAAAAGCCTTGACTCTGCGCCCCAATTCGGCGGAAATAATGTTCGGTTTTGCGCAAACCGCGCTTGAAGCTCCGCATAATTTGGAGGAACTTAAACAAATTATTGCCACCCTAAACCGCAGTGTTTTAAAAAAGGAAAAAGCCGATACTTGGGTTTTGCTCGCCCGCGCTTATAATGAAGCCGGACGCAAAGCTGATGCGCTTTATGCTTCCGCCCGATTTAATATGATGCTTGAAAATTATGCCATTGCGGAAAAACAAATAGCTCAGGCGGAAAAAAATAATCCCTCGCCTGAACTCAAACTAAAATTAGCTGACTTAAAAAGCCTGCTTAACTCTCTGCGGCAATAATTTCCGCTATCGGACGATATGATTTGCGATGTTCCGGCGTAATTCCGTACTGTTTTAATCCGTCAATATGCGCTTTGGTGCCGTATCCGGCGTTTTTTTCAAACCCATACCATGGATATTTTTGCGCCAACTCTGCCATTAATCGGTCACGATAAACTTTAGCCATAACCGAGGCCGCCGCAACACTGAATGATTTTGCATCGCCTTTAACAATGGTTTTGCATGGACAAACAAAGCCGACAGGCGTACGGTTACCGTCAACCAGTGCCATATTCGGCTTGCATTTCAATGCCACCATTGCCCGCCGCATTGCCAAAAAAGTTGCTTGTAAAATGTTAATTTCATCAATTTCCGCAGCCGTTGCCTCGCCAATTCCATACGATAAATTACCGGCAATTTCTTCTGTTTGGATTAACTTATACAGTTCTTCACGCTTTTTAGCGGATAATTTTTTTGAATCATCAAGCGAATTTAATAACACCGGATTAATCTTGCGGTTAAAAAACACCACCGCGCCTGCCACCACCGGACCTACCCACGGACCGCGCCCCGCCTCGTCAACTCCGGCAATCAAGCCGCTGCATTTATCTTCTTCTGACCAATCAGGCATAAGTTTCTCCCTAAAAAACATTTTGAAAAAACTTTAACACCCGAACATTTATATTTCCAGCTTAATTTTAATTACGCACAATCGGCAGCCCCTCATAATCTGCTTCAATAATTCCGCCGATAACCACCGCTACATTATCATAACCGCTTTGTTCAAACATTTGCGCCGCTTGGGACGAACGCCCGCCCGAAGCGCAAATAATATTAATGGTTTGCGAACCGTCCAAATGGTGATTTTTAATAAAAATTTCAGGATGTAAATGTTTTAACGGCTCAAAATAATGCGGATAAGCCAAACTTTCTTTGGCGTATTCGCTTTCATCACGCACATCTAAAATCAAAGAATTAGTAGTTAAATCTTTTGGTTTTATAAATCTCATCTGCTCACCCTCCTTAAATTCAATATAAGCAAGCAACCTTTTAATTTAAATTAAACCAACGTTTATAGACTCTCTACAAT
>JAJWCP010000002.1 GCA_021617435.1 Pseudomonadota bacterium | reverse complement strand
CATTAACGGTGAGGTTGTTACTATTGATGAAATTAAAAAAGGCTATGATGACAATCCGCAAATTGCCGAACAGGTTGCTTTTGACCAGTTTTACCCGAAAGCAGTTGACATTTTTGTAAACGGCAAATTGCTTTATCAGGCCGCTACCAAAGCAGGCACTCAGGAAACTCCCGAATATAAAGCTCAGCTCAAAGTTGCTGAAGAAGATTTAGCTCGTAAAGTTTACCTTGAAAATGCCGTTGCGCAAAAGGTAACCGAAACCGCCGTTAAAGATTTTTATGATAATGAATACGTTAAAAATTATCAGAGCAAAAAAGAAGCTAAAGCCAAACACATTTTGGTTGAAAATGAAGCCACTGCCAAAGAAGTTATTAAAAAGCTGAACAGCGGCGAAAAATTTGATGATATTGCCAAACAATACACCAAAGATTCAACCGTTGAGCTCGGCTATTTTTCTGAAGACATCATGGTTCCTGAGTTCAGCAAAGCCGCTTTTGCCCTCAAAAAAGGCGAATACAGCAAAGCTCCGGTAAAATCACCGTTCGGTTATCATGTAATTTTGGTTGAAGACTTCCGTGATTCCGCTCCTTTGCCGTTAAAAGACATTGAGCCACAGATTAAAAACATGCTCTCGCAAAAAGCCATTGCTGAAATTTTTGACAACCTGTATAAAAACAGCATTATTCAAAAATTTGACCTGCAAGGCAAAGAAATTGTTGTCGCGCCTGAAAATCCGGCTAAATAATAAAGCTTAACGGCTATATAAAAAATCCTCGTCTTTACCGGCGGGGATTTTTATTTTGCAAAACTTCAGCGCCCCATGCGTTTTTTATATGCACTATCGTAAACGGTAATTTTACAAAAACCGCGTCAAAACGAATATCAAAATCTCTGTATTGCGGATTGCGTTGTAAAAAAACTTGCGCCGCCATCACGATTCGCTTTTGCTGTTGTTTACTGATGGCAACCATGGCATGTTCAATATTTTTGCGTTCTTTAACCTCAACAAAAACCAAAACCTTACCTTTGCAAGCCACAAAATCAAGCTCACCGGCTGTAGTTCCTCTGCCGATAACCTGATTACGACAAACAATTCTATACCCATGGAGTCGCATATACCAACACGCCGCCAATTCACCGAACCTGCCATTAAGTTTATTTGTCATTGTTTACTTTTTATCCTTTATCGCCAAAGCCTGATTATAAACTTCTTTTTTACTGAGTCCGCTAAGCGCGGTAACTTCTTCCACCGCTGATTTTAAGCTCATTTTTTGCATACGGCATAAAAGCTCGGCTTTGACATCAATTTCCGCCGATTCGCTCTGACAAGGCGGCGCAATCACCAGCACTATTTCGCCCTTTGCCGGATTCTCCGTATAATATTGCGCTAATTCTTGCGCCGTGCCGTTGCGCGCGTCTTCATACAGTTTGGTAATCTCACGCACTACCGCCATTTCACGGATGCCGAATACTTCAGCGGCTGCTTGCAAGGTTTTAAGCAACCGTGGCGCCGTTTCATACAAGACCAACGTGCTGTTAATGCTTTTAAGTTCATTAAATAAATCAGCGCGCGCTTTGTCCTTGTTGGGAATAAATCCGGCAAACATAAAACGATTGGTCGGTAAACCGGCAAGCTGCAAAGCGCAAATTACCGCCGACGCCCCCGGAATACTGTAAACCTTAACCCCATCTTTGCGGCACAAACTTACCAATTTATACCCCGGATCCGAAATTAACGGCGAACCGGCATCGCTCACCAGCGCCACCGCCTGCCCGTTTTTAATTATATCAACGATTCCCGCGGCTTTATCTTCCTCATTATAGTTTTGATAACAAATAAAATTCTTGTGTATTGAAATTCCCAACAGCGCAAACAGTTTTTTTGTAACTCTGGTATCTTCACAAGCTATTATTTCAGCCGCATTTAAAGTATCAAGCGCCCGCGCCGAAATATCATTTAAGTTGCCGATAGGCGTAGCCACAACATATAAGCCGCAATCTAACATTTTATAACTCTTTACATTAACTTTTTTTTAGTCTACATATTAGCTAGGTGGATTGTTTTATATTTTAGGAAAAAATGCAAGTGTTAAAAAAATTAAGTGCCGTTTTTTTAGTGTTTATTTTGCTCGGCTGTCACTCCGCCGGACAAAACAAAATTTTTATGCACGGCGGAACCAATGACATCGGTTACACCGTTGAAGATGATTCGTTCTTTGAAAGCAATCGGCAAAGCTTTAACGTTGCCATGCTCTTGCCCTTAAGCGGCAAAGCCTCAACTTACGGACAGGGCTTAAAAAACGCCGCCATGATGGCGATTGAAGACGCCGGCAATTCACGTTTAACCGTGCGCTTTTATGACACTCAAAGTTCGCCCGAAGGCGCCGATTCGGCAGTCCGCCAAGCTATAAACGAAGGCAATGTTTTAATTTTAGGACCACTGATGAGCGCGGAAGTTTCCGCCGCCGAGCGCATTGCGTCTTCTTATAACATTCCGCTCATTTCCTTTTCCACCTCGCCCGAAGTTCTTAAACACGGCGTTTATACTTTAGGGCTTTTGGGCAGTGAACAAAGCGAGCGCATCATCGCGTATGCGGCCTCGCAAAATCGGCGCAAAATCGCGCTTTTAATTCCAGATACATCCGCCGGTATTAATTTAGCCAAAGCCGCATTAAAATCTGCCGCCGCCAATAACGGAGAAATTGTAAAAATCGCCTTTTACCCACCCGAAACTCTTGACTTTGGCGAGATTGTCAAAACCATGACCGATTATGAAACCCGCTCGGCGGAAGTTAATAAAATCAAAAGCAAACTCACCGTTTTGGCTGAAGCCGGTGATGCTTCCGCCGCCCGCGAATTAAAGCAGCTCAAAACCACATACACCGCCGGTGAAGTTGATTTTGACGCCGTGTTGATTCCTGAAACCGGCAGCCGCTTAAAATCCGCCGCAGCCATGTTCGGATACTATGACGTCAGCTATCCTGATGTTTTGTTTTTGGGCACCACCGTTTGGGAAAACACCAACTTAAGCAAAGAAACCACTTTGTACCATGGTGTTTACCCTGAAATGTCGCGCGTCCATAACGATTATTTTAACAAAAAATATCAAGACTATTTCGGCGAGGCTCCCAACCAGTTATACAGTTTTGCCTATGACGGCATTGCCCTTGCCTCCGCGCTGTCTCGCAAAAACTCCGACAATCTTAACGAGCTAATTACCGCGGAAGACGGGTATATCGGCATTAACGGCGCTTTCCGCATTATGACCGACGGCACCAACCGCCATGCTCTTAACATTATGGAGGTTACTGCAGACGGTCCCAAAGTTGTAAACAAAGCTCCCAAAAAATTTACCGATTCGGTAACCACAAGCTTTAGCAACTATGTTCAGCCCATGCCGAAATTTTACGGCAAAAATCAGGCTGAAGCTGAAAGATTGCTGTTTCAACCTGAGCCGCAGTATGAAACTTTTCGCTTCTTAGGTAATTGGTAGTTTTTATTACTCTGATGTTGATAGTTAAGTTTTTTTGCTTGAAAATCGGCAGAATTACGCCAATATGTACAATAGATTTTTATGAAGGGCAAAAGACCGAAAGTTCGCCAATCCGGTCAGGTTCGGAAGGAAGCAGCCGTAACGAATATATCGGGGTTTTTGTCCCTTCGCCTTGTTTTTAGAGAATGTAATGGCAGAAGAAAATACAGATAATCAATACGTTGTTTTGGCGCGCAAATACCGCCCGCAAACCTTTGAAGATTTACTCGGACAAGACGCTCTTGTGCAAACTCTAACCAATGCCATTAAAAACAATCGTCTGCACCATGCCTACATTTTAACCGGCATTCGCGGAGTCGGAAAAACCACCACCGCGCGCTTGATTGCCCGTGCTCTTAACTGCACCGGGCTTGACGGTAAAGGCGGTCCCACCATTCATCCTTGCGGCGTTTGTGAAAATTGCCGCGCGATTGCCGCCGGACGCCATATTGACGTTATGGAACTTGACGCCGCTTCCCGCACCGGTGTTGACGATATTCGCGAGCTTTTAGACAGCGTGCGTTACAAACCGACCAATGCCCGTTATAAAGTTTATATCATAGACGAAGTACACATGCTTTCCAAAGGCGCTTTTAATGCTTTGTTAAAAACGCTTGAGGAACCGCCCGCGCATGTTAAATTTATTTTTGCGACCACTGAAATCCGCAAAGTTCCGGTTACTATTTTATCGCGCTGCCAACGTTTTGACTTACAGCGTTTAAGCATTGAAACATTAATGCAGCTGTTCCACAAAATTATTGCGGCTGAAAATTTAAAGGCTGATGAAGAAGCCCTTGAAATGGTTGCCCGCGCTGCTGACGGTTCTGCCCGCGATGGATTGTCCATGCTTGACCAAGCTATTGTTTTAGGCGACGGCAAAATCAAAACCGAAACCGTAATTGAAATGATTGGTCTGGCCGACCGCACTCAAACTCTAGCACTTTTTGAGCACTTAACCGCCGGCGATATTCCGTCCGTGCTTAAAAATTTGCAACTTCAGTATAAAAACGGCGCCAACCCGCTTGTTATTTTGCAAGATTTAATTGACGTCACCCACATGCTTACCAAAGCTAAAATTGTACCCGGCGCCCTTAACTCCGAAACATTAAGCGAAAACGACCGCGAGCTTTGCAACAAGCTGTCCGGCTCTTTATCAGTAGCGGTTTTATCGCGCGTATGGCAAATGATGCTCAAAGGCTTAGCGGAACTAAACTCCGCCCCGGCGCCGCTTGACGCCTTGGAAATGATTTTAATTCGCATCGCTTATTCAGCTTCCCTGCCGACGCCGGCTGAAATTTTGGAAGAAGTAAAAAAAAAATCTGACTTAAACCAAACCGCTCCTAAAATCAGCGTTTCAGCCCCGCAAATTGCCTCGCAGCAAGCTTTACCGCAACCGGTGAACAACCTTGCTTCGCAGCCTGCGATTAACCCGGCTCCCGCGCCGACTGCGCCGATTTCATCCGCTCCTTGCCCAATGAACAACATTGCACAGCTGGTTTCTTATTTGGAAAGCCACAAAAAAATGCTGATAGATTATTCATTAAAGCACGATGTTTCAGTTGAAAAATTTGGCAACTGGCAAATTGAGATGACTTTGTCTGACAAAACCCCGCCTGATTTTATAAGCAACTTGCGGCAGGCTTTAACTGAGGCGACCGGCGGCGAATGGCAGATTATTCAGCGCCATGGCGCGCTTGGTCAAACTTTGGCAGATATTGAAAGCGCTGCCACAGAATCTGACAAGCGCAGTGCCTCTGAGCATCCGTTAGTCAAAGAAATATATGCTGACTTTAAGGGCGCTCGCATTGATACCATTACCCGTAAAGTTTCTGAAACTGAAACGGAAGATTCTGACAATGAAGATGAATCCGATAAAGAAACCGTAACTCCAACTTATGAAGAGGAAGAATAAAAAATGATGAACATTCAAGGCTTGATGAAACAAGCGCAAATGATGCAGAAAAAAATGCAAGAAACGCAAACCCGTTTAGCCGCGGAAGAACGTGAAGGCACCAGTGGCGGCGGATTAGTTAAAATCGTGCTTAACGGTCGCTCTGAAATGAAAAAAATTTCCATTGACAAATCGCTGATTGTCGCCGATGAAAGCGATATGCTTGAAGACTTAATTTTAGCCGCCTACAATGATGCGCACAACAAAATTGAAGCTATGCAGGAAGAAGGTATGAAAGAAGCTACCGGCGGGGTTAATCTCGGCGGTTTAAAACTTCCGTTTTAAGGACATAATCCGTGGCCGGAAAAGAAATAGAAAAATTAATCAAAGCGGTTGCCAAGTTGCCCGCGCTTGGCACCCGTTCGGCGCGCCGTATTGTTTTGCAACTGCTCAAAAAACGCGACGCCCAGCTTTTGCCGCTGATTGAAGCATTGCAAGATGTTGCCGATAATATTAAAACATGCCCTGTCTGCGGCAACTTTGATACTGAAGCGCCATGCTCAATTTGCAGCTCCTCCTCTCGCGACAATACAACCTTGTGCATTGTGCAAGACGTTGCCGATTTATGGGCAATGGAACGAGTCGGTTTTTATAAAGGCAAATACCATGTTTTGGGCGGGATTCTTTCCGCATTGGAAGGCATCACGCCGGAAGATTTAAACCTAAGCAACCTAGCAAGCCGCATTGCCGATGAACATATTGAAGAAGTTATCTTAGCCCTGCCGGCAACAGTTGACGGGCAAATTACCACTCATTATTTGTTAAGCCGCTTAAAAGACATGCCGGTCAAAGTTACCACTTTAGCGCAAGGCATACCGGTCGGCGCCGAACTTGATTATATGGACGACGGCACCATTCAACTGGCGTTAAGCTCACGCAAACAACTTTAATATTACTGATTTTTTATTTGTGACGGCAGCTGATTAAAACCTCGGCTGCCGCGCGCGCTTCGTCACTGATTTTTTCACCGGAAAGCATGCGGGCGATTTCTTCTTTTTTCTCACTGTCTGAAAGTTTTTCAACCTGAGTTAAGGTAACATTATTTTCAGTTGCTTTGCTAACCTTAAAATGCTCATTGCTGAAAGCGGCAACTTGCGGCGAATGAGTTACTGCCAAAACCTGAACTTTTTGCGCCAAGCGCGATAAACGCTCGCCAACTGCCTGCGCGGTAGCTCCGCCGATACCGGAATCAACCTCATCAAACACCAAAGTTTCCACACTGCTTTTTTGCGCCAAATTTACTTTAAGCGCTAGCATAAATCGCGCCAACTCGCCGCCGGAAGCAATTTTACTGAGCGGACCTTGCGGCGAACTCGGATTAGTGGCAACCGTAAAGCAAACTGCATCGCTCCCGCGCTCATTCCATTCCGATTCGGCAAGCGGCTTAATTTCCGTCATAAACTTGGCTTTTTCCATTTTAAGTGGCGGCAACTCTGTCATAACCGCTGCATCTAAAACCCTCGCGGTCTCTTGTCGTAACTTCGTTACTCTAGCGGCTTTTTGCATATATTCTTCACGGGCTTTTTCCACCGCAATATGCAACTCGGCAATATCCGTGCCTCCTTTGTCAATGGCGGCAAGTTTGGTCTTGAAATCAACTAAAACCTCTGGTAAATCATCAACGCTCACCTGATGTTTGCGCGCCAACGCTTTCAGTGCAAACAAACGCTCTTCCACACTGTCTGCCTCGCCGGAGTCTAAACTTATTTCACTGCTTGCTTGTTCAATACGCGCAACCGCCTCGTCTAATTGAATAAGCGCCGTATTCAGCTCTTCGTCAATATCGGCAAATTTATTTTCGGTCAGACTGTTCACCTTAGCGAGCGCGCTCTGCGCTTTTTGAATTGATGAGGCAATATCGCGCCCCTGCAAAGAAGTATACGCCGTATTTAAGCTTTCCAAAATTTTTTCGGCGTGCATTAACTCATTGCGCTTGCGGTTCAGCTCCTCTTCTTCGCCTTTTTTAACTTTAGCCTTTTCAAGCTCATCAGCCCAATGACGCAAATTATCCTCTTCCCGCGAGGCATCTGCAAAAGCCTGTTCCGCATTTTTCAGCTGTTTTTGCAATTTTTTATAAAACTGATATCTATCAGCCAAAGCCGCTAATTCAGCATTATAACCTCCGAAATTGTCTAGCACCGACAAATGAGTTGCCGGATTAAGCAATCCCTGATTATCAAATTGCCCGTGCACTTCAACCAAATACGAGCCGAGTTCTTTAAGCAAACGCAACGTAATCGGTTGATCGTTTAACAATATTTTGCTTTTACTATCAGTCGTGAGCGAACGTTTAATGATAATTTCATCATCAACTTCAATATCATTTTCAGCGCATATCGCAAAAAAAGGATTAGCTTTATCGGCAAGCTCAAACACCCCGCTCACCATTAACTTATCCGCTCCGTTTCTGATTAAGCCGACCTCTGCTCTGTTACCCAAAAGCAAGCCTAGTGAATCTAACAAAACCGACTTACCGGCACCGGTTTCGCCGCTGAACACGCTTAGCCCGCCGCTAAAATCCAAATTAAGCGAATCAATCAAAACAACATTGCGAACCGAGAGCGACTTTAACATTTTAAGCCTTATTTAGTTTTGATTAAGTTTTGAGCTTTAACGCTCCAACTGCTTTGCGGGTAGTTATGCTCCAAAACTTTTGCCGTTTTAAGCGCCTGATTATTCATGCCGAGAATAGTATAAATTTCAACCTGCCTATACAAAGCTTCTTCAATCTGCGTGGTAGTCTGATAATTTTCAACCACGGTGTTAAAGCGGTTAAGCGCCGAAAGATAATTTTTGCCATTTAAATAATAACGCCCGACAGCCATTTCCTGCCCAGCCAAGTGGTCAGCCGTCAAATTAAGCTTTTGTGCCGCGTCTTTAGCATAAGCGGTGCTCGGAAACATAATAACCACCTGCCGCAAAGCATCATTGGCTTCCGCGGTGATTGACTGGTCTTTATCCGCCGGACTTATTTGGTCATAGTAGCACAAGGCTTTCATATAATAGGCATAAGCCACGTCTTTATTTCCGGGATGAAATTTAATAAACCGCTCAAAACTGATAATTGCATCGTCATATTTTTCATTTTTATAATGCGCGTAACCACCCATCAGTTTAGCCTTTACCGCCCACTTTGAATACGGGTGCTCAATTTCAACTTTTTCAAAATTTTCCGCCGCTTTGGCATAAGCCGTTTTTTGCAAATCTTGATAACCTTGTTTATAAAGTTCTTCCGCACTTAAAACCGATTCTTCATCAGCTTTTCCAGAAGCGCAAGCAGCAAGCATTAAAACCCCGCAAACTGCAATTGCCGTTTTTTGCCAACCTGATATTTTCATTATTTTTTATCTCCGTCAAAAACTTTATAATTTGTAGCGTCCGCAAACAATTTTTTCAAAATTTCATTATTATGAAAATGCCCGCTGCAAACGGCAACCACATCGGCAACCAAGCGGTATCCAGAAGTGTACATATCCCCGATTAAATCCAAAACCTTATGATTAACGCATTCATTTTTAACCCTGAAACCCTCGGGATTTAAAATCGTATCGCCGTCAAGCACCACTGCGTTATCCAAACTTCCGCCTTTAATTAAACCTAATGACTTTAAATATTCAATTTGATATTTTTCACAAAATGTGCGGCACAGAGCAATTTGCGAGCTGAAAATTTCCGGCGTAATTTTAGCGTCAAACACCTGATGTCCAACAATCTTGGACGAGAACTCAATTTCAAAATGCACATTTAAGTCTTTTCCGCCGTTAGGCAGCAGCTTAACGCTTCCGCCCTTGCCATCGGCAAATTCAACCGGCTTTAACACTTCAATAAATTTACTGCCCGCGTTTTGCTCTTGCTTGGGCGCGGCGGCAAGTTCACCATAAAACACCTTGCTGCTGCCGTCTGCAATCGGCAATTCCTGATTATTGCACTCAATATAAGCATTATCAATTTGCGCCGCGTATAACGCCGCCATTAAATGTTCAATTGTGCTAACTAAAACTCCGTTTTTGCCCAAACAAGTGCAGTTGCGCGTATCAGCCACATTATCATAAGTGGCGGCAATCGGTTTGGCACCGGCAACATCCGTGCGGCAAAAAACAATTCCGGTATTAACCGGCGCCGGATTAATCACCAAAACCGAATCACAACCTGAGTGCAATCCGATTCCTTTTATAGTCAGAGGTTCTTTCAATGTACGTTGTATCATTTTCATCTCCAAAAATAACTTGGGCGGTCTATAAGCCGGGTTTTGTGTCAACACTTGCTTTATCTTGCGATAAAGATTGTCGCGACAGCCATTCATCTAAGCCAAACCGTTGCCGGTTTGTTCGTGCGACCTACCTCTGGACAGAGTGGAAACTCTCAGTCAGATAAATTCTGATTACTCCTTATTTGGTCTTACATCAAGCAGGGTTTGCCATGCCTGCGACATTGCTGTTGCAGCGGTGAGCTCTTACCTCGCCATTTCAACCTTACCGAAAATATATTTCGGCGGTATATTTTCTGTGGCGCTTTCCCTCGGATTACTCCGGCCGGACGTTATCCGGTGCCTTGTTTCCATGAAGCCCGGACTTTCCTCACCGTCTGATTTTACCTTCCGCGGCGCGGCTGTCCGACCACCCTGTTTTTAACCTATACACAATTACATCTAAAATCAAACGATTTTTACAAGTTTTTCAGTTTATCACCGATATTAAGTATATTTTAAAAGTTTTTTCGCTATACTCTCCTCAGTTCTGTTTTTTTAGGAGTACTTAAATGAAAAAAATTTTATTATCGTCAGCCGCCATTGCCTTGGTTGCTGCTTTTGCTATGCCGGCTCATGCCGAATGTGACGGTTGGTACGGCGCTTTGCGTGCCGGTGTTGTTCAACACGATGTTTCCGATAGCGGTGACATTGCCGACATCAGCGGTGACAACCTTGACGACAATCGCTTAATGATTAGCGGTGCTTTAGGTTACCGTTATGAACATTTTCGCGGCGAACTTGAATATGTATGGCGTAAACACACTGATGAAGAAGTAACCAATGAAGGTTTAACTGATACCATGAAATTTAAGTCATACTCATACATGTTTAATGTATACTATGATTTATTGCCTTACAACTGGTGGTCACCGTATGTCGGAGCCGGTTTAGGTTACACCAGATTAAAATACAACAATGTTGATACCACATGGGGTTACAGCAATGCCAAATACAAAGAAGGCAACTTCACATGGGCTTTGGGCGCAGGTGTTTCCGTAAAAGTAACCAACCGCTTTAACGTTGACTTGGGCTACCGTTACTACGATATGGGCAGCATGAAGCATGCCGACATCACCGCTCAAGAACTGTACGGCGGCGTTCGTTACGTTTTCTAATGTAACCATCAATCAAAGTAAAGAGAGTTTGTTCGCAAACTCTCTTTTTTGTGCGATATTTGTTTTTGTGCTTGAGTTTTTGTTTAACGCGGTTAAACTTTATTTTATAATATTCAACGGAGGCTTTTAATTATGGCAAACAAACTTTTCGGCACTGACGGCGTACGCGGCGTGGCAAATGAATTTCCAATGACGGCGGAATTTGCATTTCGCTTAGCACAAACATTAAGTCATTTAATCTGCACGCAAAAAAAACGCGTCGCTATCGGCAAAGATACCCGCGTTTCCGGCGACATGCTTGAATCCGCGCTTATTGCCGGATTTACCTCAATGGGCGTCAACGTAATTAAAATGGGCGTGGTGCCCACTCCGTTATTAACCGCTGAAGTTGGCAGCTTAAACGCCGATATGGCCGTTATGATTACCGCCTCGCACAACCCGTATCATGACAACGGCATTAAGCTTGTAAACAACAGTGGCGATAAATTTTCTGACGAAAAGACCGCCGAGCTTGAAAAGCTTTTAACCTCTGATATGGTCTTTACGCAAAACAAAGAAAATATCGGTCGCGTGTTTGAAGATGAAAAAAGCATACCGGCTTATATGGCAAACGCCCGCTCCATTGCGCCAAACACCAACGCCTTAAAAGGTTTACGCGTTGTGCTTGACTGCGCTAACGGCGCTTTTTCAAAAATCATGCCGCAAATTTTCAAAGATTTAGGCGCAGGGGTTATTACTTTGGCTGACGCGCCCGACGGTTACAACATTAACAAAGATTGCGGCTCGCAGCATACTGAAAAAATGCAACAGGTTGTTACCGATTCGCATGCTCATCTCGGCATTGCCGTTGACGGCGACGGCGACCGCATTATTATCTGCGATGAAAACGGCACCCGTATTGAAGGCGACCAAATTATTGCCTTTTTAGCCACTTATTTTAAGCATGAAAATATGTTAAAAGGCAACGCGGTTGTAGCCACCGTATGGTCAAATTTAGGGCTTGAAAAATACCTGCACACCCTCGGCATAGATTATTACCGCTCAGCTGTCGGCGAACGCTATGTTATTGAAAAAATGCGGCAAACCGGAGCTAATGTAGGCGGTGAAGAATCCGGGCACATGGTGCTTTCCGATTATGCCAAAACCGGCGACGCATTATTAACCGGCTTGATTATCAGCTTAGGACTCTTAAAAAGCGGCAAAAAGATGAGCGAGATTTTTCCGCTGTTTGCCAAATGTCCGTGCCAAATCAGCAATTTGCGCTTTAAATCGCCTGAAGATGTAAACACTGCGTTTGCAAGCAGTATTGTGCAACAGATTATCACCGATTCGGAGCAAAAAATTAAAAGTTCAGGCTCAATAATTGTTCGCAAATCAGGCACTGAACCGATGATTAAAGTGCGAGTTGAGGCTGAAGATAATCAGCTTGTTGAGGAAATCAGCAACGCCATTGTCACTGAAATTGAAAAATACCGCTAGCGGTTAAACCTTTATTTACTCGCAAAGAGTATTATTTTTCTGATGTTAAAGCCAACAAAAGGAAAATAAAATGATAAAAGGTATTTTAGCGCTGTTTCGTTCTGGATTAATTTTTAATCCGATGGTATTGCTCGGTATTTTAACCGGCTTTACTGCCATGGGCACCCTTGAAGACGAACAGTTGCACCAGTTTTACACCAATTATCATTTATACCTGCTCATGTTTTTGGTTGCCGGAATTTATGTTTATATTTTCAAGCGCACATATTACAAAGGCGGCGTAATCACCGATTGGCAAGCCACCATACAAACTATGGTCGGTCATTTTTTAATGTTAGTGGTATCATTTATTTTCAGCATGTTGTTTGTAATGGTAATGTCTTTTACCGGCGATGAAGATGAAAATTATGACTTGCCGGAATTTAATCAGGTTACAACTGATTTACAAAACAATCAGCGGGAATTGCAAGAAAACTATAATGCAATAATGGAAGCAGTAGACGGTCCGACCGCCGCGCAAATTCCAACCGCAGCCGAACCTGCAGCTCAGTCTGCCCCGCAAGCTCCAACCCCCGCGCAATAAAGGCTCTATAAAATTTCTATCCCGTGGAGAGGTGGCGGCGGAACGCCGACGGGGTGGTCTGTTTTGTTATGTTGAAAATTAAATTTAATTTGCAGATTTTATAACAGAAAAACAAACATTTAAGATGTTGCAAAACAATGATGAAACCACCCCGCCTTCGGCACCCCTCCATAGAGGGGAATTTTAAAGTGCGGCTTTAAATACAACTTATGCACAGCTTTGGACTCGTAAATATTGCAAAAAAAAAACGCGAGCTAAAATCTTTTCAGAATTAACTTTTTGAGAGGATTTTAATATGAAATCAGATTTTAGCCGCTTTTTATACAACACTCTGTCACGCTCTGATGTCAAACCACAGTCCACCCCTATGTTGTCATATTCGGGCTTGACCCGAATATCCAGGTGGAAAAAATTTGCTAATTGGTTTGACCTGGACACTCCGGTCAAGCCGGAGTGTGACACTATGGGAACGAACGCATTGTCCAAGCCCGATAATGACAGTGTTTGCGCCGGTCGGAGTATGGTGGAAATGCTCGGCGTTCTTGCCATTATCGGCGTCCTGTCCGTCGGCGCTATTGCCGGTTACTCCAAGGCGATGATGAAGTACAAACTAAATCAGCACGCTCAAGCTGTTAATTTGCTGATTAATAATTTGCTTTCAATTAAAGACAAATTGCAATACATTCCCAACGGTGGCACTCAATACGGAACTCTTTTTTACAAAATGAACCTGCTTCCTGACGGAATAAAATATATCAACAATGAGAATTTAGAAGATATTTGGTTCAAAGGTAAAATTATTATATATTACGCCAACGACAAATATATTATTAACGGCGTTGAAGGGCAAAATAATTTCGGCGGCATACAATTTAATTTTTCACCCTCTTCGCAAGGTGCGGAAATATGCCGAAACATTGCGCTTGCCGCCAAAGAAAACGCCGCTAATTTATGGCAAGTTGAAGTGGCAAAATACTATAATGACACCGATAAAGGCCATAACTTCATAGGAAATTTATACGGTGATAAATATTGTAATAACCGCAAATGCTTGCGCGATTTAGATATAAATAAGCTCAGTGAGCTTTGCAATGCCTGCAATGAAGCCGGCTGCAAATTGTTTGTTCTTTACAAATAAAATCCGCTAAAGAAAAGAGCTGTCAGTTCCAATTATTCTAACGAATAACCAAAACCAACAGCCCTAATCTCATTTGCCTCGCTACATTCCCAAGGATGAAGCAAGATAGCAAATACCCATGCATGAAAGCAGCAGCATAGCAACTCCTATCAGCACAACGTCTGCCCAGTCACCAAAGATATTGGTGAAACAGGCTAAGCCTGCTACCACTAAGCTAATGATGAGTACTATTACAACGATACCCAGCAGAGTATCTTTACTTTTTTTTCTCATAATTAAAAAAATTTACTCTCAAGCTCGCAACAAGAAGCGAGGCTCAAAATTTATACATAATAATCCTTGTTATATTTAGAATACATCATTTTTAAGCCAAATTCAAGAATTATCTGCCATAAAGCAAAACCCCGTGACCATGCGGCAACAGCCGCAACCTGTCAACGGGGTTTTAACCATCAAAAAAATTTCAGTTAGATAAGATTAACCTTACCGCCTGCTTTTTCAACAGCTTCAACAGCTGCTTTTGAAGCAGAATTTACTGAAATGGTAACGCTGCTGGTAACAGCGCCGCGAGCCAAAAGGCGTACACCGTCTTTTTGCTTGCTGATAATACCGGACTTCAACAAAGCTTCAACATCAATAGCCTTGGCATCTAACTTGCCGGCATCAATAGCTTTTTGAATGGTGTCCAAATTAACAACTGCAAAATGAAGTGCAAACGGGTTTTTAAAACCGCGTTTCGGCAAACGACGGTAAAGAGGCATTTGACCGCCTTCAAATCCGTTTACGGCAACACCGGAACGAGATTTTTGACCTTTAACGCCGCGTCCGCCGGTTTTACCCTTGCCGCTACCGATACCGCGACCAACGCGAATACGATCTTTGGTAGCCCCCGGGTTATTTTTCAATTCATTAAGTTTCATATTCTTTCACCTAATTTGTTTTATTACATTAAACTAAAGTGTGAACTCTGACTATATCATCGTTCCAGAAAATTTGATAAAGGGCTGGGCTACGCAGTTGTTTTAGAGCGCGGTGTACAAATAGTTACATAAGCGAAAAAACAACAAGTATGACAGCCCTTTTGCAAATTATTCAACCACTTTAACGAGGTGGCTCACCTTTTTTATCATACCGCGAATTGCCGGAGTATCTTCCAGAACGGCAGTACGATTTATTTTGTTCAAGCCTAATCCGATTAAAGTTGCTCTTTGATCTTTCGGTTCGCCGATAGGGCTTGCGATTTGAGTAACTTTTATTGTTTTTTTAGCCATGGATTAAGCCTCCTCTTTTTCCATTTTAACATTTGAAGAATTTTCGCGGCGGCTAACAATATCACCAACTTTTTTGCCGCGTTTTGCAGCAACCATACGAGGTGAATTGATAGATTGCAATGCGTCAAATGTTGCTTTAATCAAGTTGTAGGGGTTGTTTGAACCCAATGATTTTGCAACAACGTCTTGCACGCCCAAAACTTCAAAAACAGCACGCATCGGGCCGCCGGCAATAACACCGGTACCGGCAGGAGCAGTTCTTAAAATAACTTTACCTGCGCCGAAACGACCATGCACATCGTGATGCAGGGTTCTGCCTTCACGCAGCGGAATGCGAATCATGTTCTTTTTAGCTTCGTTGGTTGCTTTGGTAACAGCTTCCGGAACTTCGGCAGCTTTACCTGAACCAAAGCCGACGCGGCCTTTTTGGTCACCGACAACTACAACAGCTGCAAATGACATGGTGCGTCCGCCTTTAACGGTTTTGGCAACACGATTAACGTGAACAAGTTTTTCAACCAATTCTTCAGTTTTTTCTTTTTTATTATGACGATCTACAGATTGTGCCATTTCATCTCTCCTAGAATTTCAATCCGGCTTCGCGAGCAGCGTCAGCCAAAGCTTTAACGCGACCATGGTAAATGTAACCGCCTCTATCAAAAACGACTTCACTTACACCTGATTTTACTGCTCTTTCAGCAATTAATTTACCAATGAAGCTGGCTGCTTCAACTGTAGACGGCTTTTTGATGCTGTCGCGAACTTCCTTGTCTAAGGTAGAGGCAGAAGCAACGGTGGCACCTTTAGCATCATCAATAATCTGCGCATAGATATGCTTACCACTGCGGAAAACCGACAATCTTAATTTGCCGTTCGCAGCAGCTTTCAAAGCTGTTCTAACGCGAGCTTTTCTTTTTTCAAACAATTTTCTTGGTGTATTCATCTTAAGATTCCTTATTTCTTCTTGCCTTCTTTACGACGTACATATTCGCCTTCATACTTTACACCTTTGCCTTTATAAGGTTCGGGCTTTCTGTATTTACGAATTTCCGCAGCAACCTGTCCGACAAGCTGTTTGTCTGCACCAAAAATTTTGATTTGGGTCGGCGATTCGCAAGAGATTTTAATTCCTTGCGGAGCCGGAAAATCAACGTCATGAGAAAAACCTAATGAAAGAACAAGCTTATTGCCTTCCATATGGGCTTTATAACCAACGCCTACTAATTCCAAATTTTTAGTAAAGCCTTCATCAACGCCTTTAACAAGGTCATGAATGTTGGCGCGGGTTGTACCCCACAATGCGCGAGCGGTCATGCTCTGTGAAAGCGGAGTAACAACAACTTTATTGTCTTCAAGTTTAGCTGCAATATGACCGTCGTCAAAAGAACAGCTGAGTTCACCTAATTTTCCTTTAACGGTAACAACGTTATCATTAATGCTTACCGTTACGCCAGCAGGGATAGTTACTGGATATTTACCAATTCTTGACATCCGTTATCTCCCTAGAATACCTGACACAAAACTTCACCGCCTACATTGGCTTTGCGGGCATCGTTATCGCTCATAACACCCTGCGGGGTTGAAATGATTGAAATACCCAAGCCGTTGTATACTCTCGGCAGGTCTTTAACGCTAGAGTAAACGCGGCGACCCGGCGTAGATACGCGGTAAATTTCAGTTATAACCGAAGCACCTTCATGGTACTTTAATTTAATGTGAAGTTCATCAACACCGGGTTTAACATTGCATTTTTCATAGCCTTCAATGTAACCTTCTTTTTTCAAAACTTCCAATACATTTTCACGCAAGCGAGAAGCAGGTGATACAACATCACTTTGTTTCGCTCTTTGTGCGTTTCTAATGCGTGTGAGCATATCGCCCAAAGGATCAGTCATAGACATTTATATCTCCTCCTTACCAGCTTGATTTTACCAAACCCGGAATTTCACCAAAGCTTGCCATGTCGCGTAATTCAACACGACCCAAGCCGAACTTCCGGTAATAACTACGAGCGCGACCGGTTAATTTGCAGCGGTTTCTAACTCTGATTTTAGCAGAGTTACGCGGCAAAGCGGCCAGCTTTAAAGTTGCCTGAAATCTGTCTTCCGGAGAAGCGTTTTTATCCATAACAACTTTCTTTAATTTAAGACGACGATTAGCATACTTCTCAGCCATCTTATCTCTTTTCAAGTTTCTATATACTGAACTTGTCTTTGACATAGTAAAATCTCCGCTTATTTCTTGTAAGGCAGGTTAAATGAAGTGAGCAAGAATTTAGCTTCTTCATCTGTCTTAGCTGTTGTGCAAATTACAATATCCATTCCGCGAACTTCTTCAACTTTTTCATAGTTGATTTCCGGAAAGATGATTTGTTCTTTAATACCAAAAGCGAAATTGCCTTTACCATCAAAGTTTTTACCAGAAATACCATGGAAGTCTCTGATACGCGGCAAAGCCATATTGATAAGTCTTTCCAAAAATTCATACATTTTGGAAGCTCTCAAAGTAACTTTGCAGCCAATCGGCATACCTTCTCTTAATTTGAAGGTAGCAATAGACTTGCGAGCTGTGGTCATTACCGGTTTTTGACCGGCAATCAAAGCCAACTCTTCCATAGCATTGTTAAGTTTCTTTTTATCTGTAACGGCGTCGCCGACACCCATGTTCAACACAATTTTGGTCAGCTTCGGAATCTCATGTGGGTTCTTGTAACCGACTTTTTCCACAAGAGATTTCTTTATGACGTCATTATATAATGTTTCAAAATTTGCCATAAAATTCTCTCCTATTTATCGATTACTTCACCGGTTTTACGTGCAACACGCACTTTTATACCTTTGTTGTCTTTGTAGCCAACTTTAGAAGCTTTTCCTTCCGAGGTTACAATGGCAACGTTAGAAACGTGAACAGCGGCTTCTTTGGTAACAATTCCGCCCGGAGTTGTTTGGCTGGGCTTGGTGTGTCTTTTAACCAGATTTACACCTTGAACAACCACTTTACTCTCTTTCGGCATTGCTTTCAAAACTTCGCCGGTTTTACCTTTGTCATCACCTGACAAGATAACAACTTTATCACCTTTTTTAATTTTCATTTTCGGCATACTACAATACCTCCGGTGCTAATGAAATGATTTTCATAAATTTCTTTGCGCGCAATTCTCTGGTAACGGGACCGAAGATACGAGTACCTACCGGCTCGCCGTCTTTATTAATAAGAACTGCGGCATTACTATCAAAACGGATTACGCTGCCGTCTTTGCGTCTGATGTCGCTGGCGGTTCTTACGATAACCGCTTTGCATACATCACCTTTTTTAACACGCCCTTTCGGCATGGCATCCTTAATTGAAACAACAATAACATCACCTACGGAAGCATGCATTCTCTTGGACCCGCCAAGAACTTTAATGCACTGCACCTGACGTGCTCCGGAATTATCCGCAACATCTAGGTTGGTTTGCATCTGTATCATTTTTTAATTCCTTCTATCTTAGGCGTTATCAACTAATACAGTCCAAGTTTTTGTTTTTGAATAAGGTTTAGATTCAACAATAGAAACCTGATCGCCAACTTTGAACTGGTTATTTTCATCGTGAGCAGCATATTTCTTGCTTTTTTTCACGAACTTTTTGTAAACAGGGTGCATAACCTGACGCTCTACTCTGACCACGACGGTTTTATCCTGTTTGTCGCTTACAACAACACCTTGAAGAATTCTTTTAGGCATAGTCTTTTCTCCTAACTATTCTTCTTGCGCTCAGTAATGAGCGTGTTGATTTTGGCTATTTCGCGGCGAACTTTGCTAACCTGTGAAGTATTAGCAAGCTGACCGGTTGACTGTTGAATACGCAAGTTAAATTGCTCTTTTTTATCTTCAACCAATTTAGCTTCCAATTCATCAATCGTCATAGCGCGTAAATCTTTTGTTTTAACCATTATGCTTCTCCTTTATCCGAATTCAAGCGCTGAACAAATTTGCTTTTAACCGGCAATTTGGCAGCACCAAGCGCAAATGCTCTGCGGGCAGTTTCTTCATCAATACCTTCCGCTTCAAACATAATGCGACCCGGTTTAACTCTTGCAACCCAGAATTCAATAGCACCTTTACCTTTACCCATACGAACCTCAGCAGGTTTATCTGATACAGGAACGTCAGGAAAAATTCTGATCCATAATCTTCCGGCTCTTTTCATCTCACGGGTAATAGCGCGACGAGCAGCTTCAATTTGACGAGCTGTAACGCGCTCCGGAGACAGAGCTTTCAATCCATATGAACCGAAACTTAAAGTTGATCCGCCTTTAGCCAAGCCGTGAATACGACCTTTATGCTGTTTACGGAACTTCATACGTTTTGGACTTAACATTTTATTCTAACCTCATCTATTATTTCTGTTCAGCCAGCTTTTTGTCCTGCGCCATCGGATCATGAGCCATAATTTCGCCTTTATAAATCCAAACTTTAACGCCGCAGGCACCATAAGTGGTATGAGCGGTAGAGGTTGCATAATCAATGTCAGCACGCAGTGTGTGCAAAGGAACGCGTCCTTCACGATACGATTCGGTGCGGGCAATTTCAGCGCCGCCCAAACGACCACTGCAGCAAACTTTAATACCTTCTGCGCCCAAACGCAACGCAGACTGCATAACTCTCTTCATCGCACGACGGAAAGCAACACGTCTTTCCAACTGCTGAGCTACTGAATCGGCAACCAACTGCGCATCTAATTCAGGTTTTCTGACTTCCAGAATATTAAGCTGAACTTCTGATGCTGTCAGTTTTTGAATTTCCTTGCGCAAATTTTCAATATCTTGACCTTTTTTGCCGATTACTACACCAGGTCTTGCCGAGTGAATTGTAACTCTGGCTTTTTTAGCCGGACGTTCAATAACAATACGGCTGATACCGGCCTGAGCCAATTTCTCTTTCAAGAATTCTTTAATTTTTAAATCTTCGTGGAGATAGTCGGTAAACTTATCATCTGCATACCAACGAGAGTCCCAGGTGCGGTTAACACCTAAACGAAGACTGGTAGGATTTACTTTCTGTCCCATTAACTTACTCCCCACGCTCGGTTACGACAACAGTCATGCTGGAGAACGGTTTCAAAACTCGTGCTCCGCGACCACGACCGCGTGCGTGCATACGTTTCATTACAAGGCCTTTACCGACAAATGCTTCGCTTACGATTAATTTGTCAATATTAAGGCTGTGGTTATTTTCAGCATTAGCGATTGCAGATTGCAAAACAGCCAACGCTACTTTTGCGATTCTCTTCTTAGAGAAAGTAAGCTCAGCAACAGCTTTTTCTGCTGCCAGACCGCGGATAGACTGTGCAACCAAGTTCAGTTTGCGCGGGCTGGTGCGGATAGAGTTGCATACGGCCATAGCCTGATTTTGAGCTACTCTTCTTGCATCTTTAGTTTTTCCCATAATTAACCTCTCTTAGCTGTTTTGTCTGCGGCGTGACCGTAGAAAGTACGGGTCGGTGCAAATTCACCAAACTTATGGCCAACCATGTCCTCGGTAACAAGTACCGGAATAAATTTATGACCATTGTGAACGCCGAATGTTAAACCAACGAACTGCGGCAACATAGTGGAACGACGTGACCAAATTTTAATCACTTCATTACGACCTGAAGCTCTGGCTGTATCAGCCTTCTTAAGAAGATAGCCGTCAACAAAAGGTCCTTTCCATACGGAACGTGTCATTAGGTTTTCTCCTTATTATTTCTTGTTATCATGACGAGATCTCATAATAAAGCGATCTGTCTTCTTGTTAGAACGAGTCTTAGCACCCTTAGTAGGTTTACCCCAAGGCGTAACCGGATGACGGCCGCCTGAAGTTCTGCCTTCACCACCACCGTGCGGGTGGTCAACCGGGTTCATTGCAACACCGCGAACAATCGGTCTGATACCCAACCAACGTGAGCGACCGGCTTTGCCGAGTGATTTGTTCTGATTATCCGGATTGGATACGGCACCAACAGTTGCCAAGCATTCCTCACGAACGATTCTGAGTTCGCCGGAACTTAATTTAAGTTGAGCATAACCGGCATCTTTACCAACAACCTGAGCATAGCAGCCCGCAGAACGAACAAGCTGTCCGCCTTTGCCGACCTTTAACTCAACGTTGTGGACAATGGTACCGATAGGCATGCTCTTCAAAGGCATAGCATTACCCGGCTTAATATCAGCTTTTGCCGAAGCAATAACTTTATCACCGGCTTTCAGTCTTTGCGGAGCCAAAATATAAGCCAATTCGCCGTCTTCATACTTAATTAAAGCAATGAAAGAGGTGCGGTTAGGATCATATTCAATCCGTTCAACTGTTGCCTCGCAGTCAAATTTGTTGCGCTTAAAGTCGATAACTCTCAGCTTGCGTTTATGTCCGCCGCCGATTCTCCGACTTGTAACATGTCCGAAATTATCACGCCCACCTGTTTTGGTCAAACCAACCGTTAACGTTTTTTCCGGTGCACCTTTGTACAATTCGCTTCTGTCAACGATAATCAGCTGACGAAGCCCCGGAGATGTGGGCTTAAATGTTTTTAAAGCCATGATTAAATTCCTGTTGTAACATCAATATTTTGACCATCGGCAAGAGTAACAACTGCTTTCTTAAAGTCTGAGCGAACGCCTTCATGACCGCGGAAAGTTTTTGTTTTGCCGAACTGACGAATAGTATTTACCTTATTTACCTTAACGTTAAAGATTG
The DNA here is from genome assembly GCA_021617435.1 of Pseudomonadota bacterium. Lineage (GTDB taxonomy): Bacteria > Pseudomonadota > Alphaproteobacteria > RF32 > CAG-239 > CAAFZY01. The sequence continues at coordinate 8,510 of JAJWCP010000002.1, read as the reverse complement.
CTTCAACAGCAGCTTTAACTTCATCTTTGCTGACAGAAAGCGGAACCATAAAGGTTACTTTGCCGGCTTCAGATGAAACCATAGATTTTTCGGTAATTACCGGACGAACCAATGTATCATACATTTGCGCGGTTACGTTGTTTGATTTTTTAAGACTTTTTACCATTTTAATCTCTCCTCCAAGCAACTAACTGCATCTTTAGTCAATACAAGTTTGTCCTTTCTTAAGATGTCATAAACATTGGCACCGATTGTCGGCAAAACGTCAACGCCTGCGATATTGCGGCTTGCCAATGCAAAGTTTACATCTACTGACTTGCCGTCAATAACCAAGCAATTACTCAACCCGCAAGCCGCCAATTTGTTTTGCAAATCTTTAGTTTTCGGAGCTGATAATTTTGCCTCGTCAATAACAACAAGGTTGCCCTCTTTGGCTTTTGCCGAAAGAGCAGTTTTCAAACCGAGTTTTCTGAACTTTTTGGTCAGGTCATGTGAGTGGTCGCGAACAACCGGACCAAACACTATACCGCCTTTACGGAACTGAGTACCCTTACGAGAACCCTGACGAGCATTACCGCTACCTTTTTGCTTAAACGGTTTAGCCGGAGTCAAGGCAACATCAGAGCGTCCTTTAGTCTGGTGAGTACCAGCCTGTTGGCGGGCGAGCTGCCACAAAACAACACGGTGTAAAATATCAGCGCGAACTTCCAATCCGAAAATTGAATCGTCAAGTTCAATAGTGCCAACATTTTTATTTTCTAAATTTAAGATGTCCTGTTTCATAATTTACAATCCTTATAATCTTATGCATTCTCAGCTGAAGCTTCAGCTTTAACTGCAACAGGTTCATCAACTTTTTTCAATCCGGCAGGCATCGGCAACTGCACGTTAGCTGCTTTTTTGATTGCATCGGTAACTCTAATCCAAGAGTTTTCAGACCCCGGAACGGCGCCTTTAACCATGAGCAAACCTTTATTAGCATCAACGGCAACAACTTTAAGGTTTTGAACGGTTACGCGTTCAGCGCCCATATGTCCGGCCATTTTTTTGCCTTTAAATACTTTACCCGGATCCTGTCTTTGACCGGTAGAACCATGTGAACGGTGAGAAACTGAAACACCGTGGGTGGCTTCCAAACCGGCAAAGTTGTGACGCTTCATAACGCCGGCAAAGCCTTTACCGATTGAAGTTGAGCAAACATCAACATATTGCCCTGCAACAAAGTGTTCTACGGATAATTCATTACCAACCGACAAAAGGCAATCTTCAGATACTCTGAATTCGCCGAGTTTCTTTTTCGGTTCGGTGTTAGCTTTTGCAAAATGTCCCTTGAGAGGTTTGGATACATTTTTAGCCTTAACGGCGCCGGTTCCTAATTGAACGGCAGTATATCCGTCTTTCTCGGTCGTCTTAACTGCAATAACTTTCAAGCCGGCAACGCTCAATACCGTAACCGGAACATGAGTGCCGTCTGCTTCAAAGATGCGGGACATTCCTAATTTTTTTGCGATCAGACCTGTACGCATTATTATTTTTCCTTCCAATTGGTTGACGTCTCATATTTCAAAACGCCAACATTAAGATTTATTATTACAATTTGATTTCTACATTAACGCCGGCGGCCAAATCAAGCTTCATCAAAGCGTCAACCGTCTGCGGTGTAGGATCTACAATATCCAGAAGTCTTTTGTGAGTACGGATTTCAAACTGCTCGCGTGATTTTTTATCAACGTGCGGAGAACGGTTTACCGTAAACTTTTCAATTCTGGTCGGCAGAGGAATAGGTCCTCTTACATTTGCCCCGGTTCTTTTGGCTGTATGCACGATTTCTTTAGTGGAAAGATCAAGCAAACGATGGTCAAAAGCCTTGAGGCGAATTCTGATATTTTGGGTTTCCATCATATTTTTATTTTTCCCTATAACTAAACGGCAAAAGCCACCATGACGGAGCCCTGCCATTTACTTGTTAAAACACTAGCAAGCCATTCTATAGCAACGGCTTGCTCTATATTTTATATTTAACATCACCAGAGCTCGTTAAAGGCTCTGAACAAACGTTGTGAGGGGCTTATAACATAAGCCGCCGCGTTTTGCAAGAAAAAAATGCACAAAAAAATGAAAAAAATCTTAACGTCTCAAAAGCTTGCTCCGACTCTGTTTGAATCAAATCGCCGATTCTGTTTATTAACTCTTTTGAGTCTATTTTCACCGCTTTGAGTCTAATTTTATATTTTAACCAAAGTTATATTTAATTTCGGCAATCAGAGCATAAATCATTGCATATATTTTAAAAGGACGCCACATAATGAAAAAGACATTTATAATATCCCTGCTCTTTACTTTTCCGGCTTTGGCACAAACCCCTACTATCGTTTACGGCGCGGCGGCAACAGCAAACGGCGCTACCGATTCATATATAGTAACACAGCCGGCGGACGCACCCAACCCTTTGGGAAACCCGATAGTCATCGCTCCGCAAACTCAGTATGAAACTCCATCGCTTCAAACACAACCGATAGCGGAAAAGCCGCAACCCGACATCATTAATCAAAGCGCACCGCAAAATCCGGCGCCTTTTTCAGAATCACCCAAACAAGAAAATTCACAAATTCAAAACACGCTTTATCAGGGTGGCAATCGCATATATGATGTTCAATCATTTCCGCTAAGCGACGTTAAAACCGTTACCGAACCTAACATTCAGCCGACAATAAGCACCTACCCCGAATATTAAATACGCTCGTAATCAAAAAATACCGGCTTACGACCTTCGCGCAGCGCCTTTTGCTGATATTTGGTTTTGACCCAATCAGCCGGCGGATTGCGCCAATCATCAGAACATTTTGCCGTCCATTTAAAATCCGGACACTCGTGCATTGTTCTTAATGTCCACGCTTTATATACTTTATGATCGGTTGCTATGCGTAAAATGCCGCCTTTACGGATAATTCGAGCCAACTCTTTAAGATTGTCACAATTTACAAAGCGGCGCGAAGCATGGCGTTTCTTCGGCCACGGATCAGGAAACAACAAAAACACTTTATCGGCAAAACCGTCCGGAATATTTTTTAACAACAATCTTGCATCATCCGCAAAAACCCTGACATTATCTTCCCGCTCCGGCAGCAATTTAATATTCTCCGGCAAGTCGGAGCCTTCTTTAATTCCGGTTAAAAGCGAGAGCAAATTAGCAATTCCGTTTTGAAAAACCTCCAACCCGATAAACCCGATATTGGGGTTACGCCTAGCCTGTTCTGCCAAATGTACGCCATCGCCAAAGCCTATTTCCAAATAAACTTTATCAACCGGCTTGCCAAACATGGTTTGTTTATCAAACACGGTATTTTCATCAATTTTTATCTTCGGCAAAAAGTGCTCCAACAAAGTGCTTTTAGCTTTACGAATAACCCGCCCCTTGCGGCGTCCGAAAAATTTAGGTTGCATAACTTCTGTCATAAAAAAATGTTCCCACATCATTAAATATGGGAACATCATTAAACTAAATCCGATTAATAATCAAGATTATTCTTTGTCACTCGGCATTGTTGAATTTGAAGTAGACATGCTGAGAATCAAATCAAACAAGTGCTTAGCAATAGTGCGGTTGCTGATACGATAATAAGCGCGAACCAATTCTAAGGTTTCCTTTCTGTTCATCGGATCCATATCCATTTCCTGATTTTCTTCAGCAAACAAACAAGTTTCGTCATTTTCCGGAACAGTGAGCATCATCGGGCTTTTTTCTGCCGTGGTTTTATCCATATCTTCAAAGAAAAAGTCCATTGAAACTTTCAACACGCGGCTGATATCCCACAAACGGCTAGCACCAACGCGGTTAAAGCCTTTTTCGTACTTTTGAACCTGTTGAAAAGTCAAGCCCAATTTGCGAGCTAAAAACTGTTGACTGTATCCCAATATTGTTCTGCGCAGACGAATACGGCTACCAACGTGAACATCAACCGGGTTTGGAGCGCCATCAGCATCTCTGCCACGGAGCGATTTAATCTTCTGTAACACCATGAGCGGGTCCCTTCATAAATTAAAATTAAGCAAATTAAACTAGATGTATATAACCCTTTATAATTGTAAAAGTCAACTGTTTTTTGACGCGCTATAATCGGGTAACCTTTTATATATCAGTAAAATGCCCAAAATCAAGAGCATAAGCGCATTTATTAACCCTCCGCCAACATGACCATAAATTGTGGATACTTTAGAATGGTAAGGCAATTTAACATCTGCTATTCCCCTTTTTCCAAGCGGAATTTCTTTTATAATTTCACCCATCGGATTAATTATCGCGCTGATACCTGAATTAGCGCTGCGCACGATTGCAATCCCTTCTTCCACTGCCCGCATTTGCGCCGCCACTAAATGCTGATACGGACCAGAACTATTGCCGTACCACCCATCATTGGTTAACACCACCAACCATTGTGGCTGATTATTGCGGTCAATCACTTCATCGGGAAAAATTATTTCATAACAAATCAGCGCCCCAAAAGCAGGCATTTTTTCAAGCTTGATATTTTTGTATTGTTTGCCAACCCCGAAATCAGCCACCGCATTGGCAACCGGACGCACCCATGCGGGCAAAAAACGCCTTAGCGGCACATACTCGCCAAACGGCACCAAGTGATGCTTGTCATAAAAGCCTTTAACATCACCAAATTTATTGAGCACAAACAGTGAGTTAAAATAATTATAACCATCATGTTCATCGCCTTGTCGCAAAGCCCCGGTAATCAAGTATCCGCGCGGCGGCACCGCCTGCAAAATTTCTTGCCGATAAATATTATCATAATCCAAACTGAACGGCATGGCGGTTTCGCCCCACACCACAAAATCAACATTTTCCAAGCCCGATTCGGCGCTCATATTCACATACTGATAAAAATTATCTTCAAGCGATTTGCGATTCCATTTCATCTGCTGCGGTATAGCCGGCTGCACCAAGCGTACCGTAATATCGGAATTAAATTGCGGATAGTTGCTAATCCTCCACGCGCCAAACCCAAGCAACAACACCGGAATCAAAATAAACGCCGCGCCGTATTTGTTGCTTTGTCCACAAATATATCCGTATAAACTTCCGCACCAAATGAGCATGACAAACGACAGTCCGTATGTACCCCACAATGATGCGGTTTGAATAAACACCGGATGAAACGCCCATGCCGTCCCCAGCATATTCCACGGAAAGCCCGTAAGCAGAAAACTCCTGAGCCACTCCATCAGCACCCATGCCGTCGCAAAACCGGAAACTTTGCCAACAACACCGTTGCCGAAACGCCACATAATAAACGGCAAAATCATAAACAACCCAAAAAACGCGCCGGACGCCGCAAGGGTAATCGGATAAAGCCAGCCGAAAGTTGTAATATCTATCAGTAACGCGTTGCCCACCCAATAAAATCCGGCGGCAAAAAAGCCCAATCCGTAAAAATAACCTAAAGCTGCCGCTTGTTTATATGAATTAAGCTTATTGCACAAAACCCACATGCCAAGCAGCATAAGCATAAAAAGTTGCCATAAATACACCGGCGGAAAAACTAGCGCCGAAAGCGCTCCGGCGAACAGCGCCGATGTTTTGTAACGGCGCGATAGCATATTTTTAAGTTTAGCAAGCATACTTTATTCCTTATACGGATTAGCGATTTTTAAGTCCGTCAAAATGTCAATCTCGCGCTGTTCCATCTCCGCCTGCTCTTCCGGCTTAACATGGTCATAACCTAAAATATGCAGCATACCGTGCGCCCACAAATGACAAAAATGCTCACAAAATGAAACATCTGTTTCTTTCGCTTCGCGCTCCATGGTTTCAAACGCCACAATCACATCGCCAAGCTCAACTTCCTCGCCGGAGACAAGCATTTCATCAAAATCTTCATCATCAACGTTCGCAAACGAGAGTACGTTAGTCGGCTTATCCATATTGCGAAATTCTTTATTCAAGCGATGAACTTCTTCATCATTGCTCAAGCACAAATTAAGCGAAAATCGCCTGTCCGGCGATAAAAAATCAACTTCGCCGTTCACGCGGTTAACCACCGCGTCTTTAACCCGTTCAACAACGGCAGCAATATCCGCTATTGCCGCCGTCCAACGTTCGTCTTCAATGCTTAAATTAATTTTAACATTGTTCATTTTCTTGCATTCTCTTATTTTTTTCTTCATAAGCTTTAACAATTTTGGCCACCAATCCATGACGGACCACGTCCGCTGCGCTGAAGGTTACCGAACTGATATTGCTTACATTTTTCAAGGTTTCCAACGCATCGCGCAAGCCTGAAACCGTACCGCGCGGCAAATCCACCTGACTAAGGTCTCCGTTTACTACCATGCGGGAGTTTTCACCCAAACGGGTTAAAAACATTTTCATCTGCATCGGAGTGGTGTTTTGCGCTTCATCTAAAATTACAAACGCATTTGAAAGCGTACGACCGCGCATAAACGCGAGCGGAGCAATTTCAATTTCGCCTAAAGCCAGCTTTTTATCAACCTGTTCAGCCGGAAGCATTTCATACAAAGCGTCATAAAGCGGGCGCAAATACGGGTCAACTTTTTCTTTTAAGTCACCGGGCAAAAAACCTAAGTTTTCACCTGCTTCCACCGCCGGACGCGATAAAATAATTTTATCCACCGCGCCTTCCAACATCATTGAAACCGCAAGTGCCACCGCCAAATAAGTTTTACCGGTACCGGCAGGACCAAGACCAAATACCAACTCATTTTTCATCATTTCCTGAATATATTTGGCTTGCGTTGCCGAGCGCGGGTAAATATAACGTTTTTTGGTTTTAAGCACAATCTCATTCAAATTTTGCACTTCGTCATTATCATGGCAGTCGCTGCAAATTCTGACTGCCGCCTTAACCTCTTGTTCGCCGACTTCAATATTTTTGCTTACTTTATCATACAAAACATTAATGGAGTTTTTAGCCTCTTCAATTTCTTTCGGACCTCCTTTAATGGTTATCTGATTGCCAAAACTCAAAATTTCAACATTGAGCATTTTTTCAATCAAACGCAAGTTGGCATCGGACGCGCCGACCAACTGTTGCACCAACTGATTGTTATAAAGTTCAAAACTTGTTTCTGCCATATTACAATACCTTTCCGCTTAAAGAGTTGGTCGTTGCACTCTCAACCCGAACATCCACAATTTTATTTAACAAACTTTCATCAGCCTTAGCATGCAGATTTTGCATGTACGGAGTGCGGCCGATAAGTTGCCCGTTGTGTCTTCCGCTTTGTTCAAATAAAACCGGAAAGACTTTGCCCACACAGGAGCGATTAAACTTATCTTGATAATCAAACAGCAACGTCTGCAATTCGTCCAAACGCGCTTTTTTAACCTTTTCCTCAACCTGCCCTGCCATTACGGCCGCCGGCGTTCCGGCTCTGCGACTGTATTTAAACGAGTAGGCCTGAATATATTTAACTTCATCAACCAAACTTAAAGTCTGCTTAAAGTCTTCATCGGTTTCATTCGGAAAACCGACAATAAAATCAGATGAAAAGCGCAATTTATCATTCGCATTACGCAATTTATCAATAACTTCCAAATACTTGGCGCGGTCATGTCTGCGGTTCATCGCCTTTAAAATTTTATCCGAACCAGATTGTACCGGTAAATGCAAATACGGCATCAACTGCGCTAAATCATGATGGCAGGCAATTAAATCGTCATCAACGTCAGCCGGATAAGATGTGGTGTAACGCAGGCGCTTTAATCCGTCAAGCTCGGCAAGGCGGCGCAGAAGATACGCCAAATTACGCTCTTTGCCGTTTTCATCCTCGCCGTGATATGAGTTTACATTCTGCCCTAAAACATTAATTTCAAGCGTGCCGGTTTTAAGCAAGTCTTTAGCTTCAGATATAACTTCCGCTACCGGACGAGAATATTCCGCCCCGCGGGTGTACGGAACCACGCAGTACGTGCAAAAATTGTTACACCCTTCCTGCACCGCCAAAAATGAACAGCCGCCTTCCGCCTTATTCTCCGGCAAAAAGTCAAACTTAGCCTCCGCCGGAAAATCGGTATCAATAATCGTTTCACCGCGTTTGCGATGAATTTTGGTTAAAATTTCCGGCAAGCGGTGATAAGTAAGCGGTCCCAATGCAAAATCAACATACGGCGCGCGCTTGGCAATTTGCTCGTCTTCAGCCTGAACTACGCAACCGACAACTCCGATAATGGTATCTTTGCCGTTTGTCGCCCGCTCTTGTTTAATCAAATACGCTCTGCCCAAATCTGAAAAAACCTTTTCCGCGGCCTTTTCTCTGATATGGCATGTATTAAAAAGCACCAAATCGGCGTCCGCCTGCTCTTCAGTCGGAACATAGCCGAAATTTTCCAGTATAAGCGCTATCCGATGCGAATCATACACATTCATCTGACAGCCGAAAGTTTTTATAAAATATTTTTTTGACATTATTTCTGTTTTACCTTTTCAACTTGCCATTATGCTATGCTAATCCTTAATATTTTTCAAACATTATTTTTC